>NZ_JBEYWC010000047.1:0-45010 GCF_040704505.1 Streptomyces sp. NPDC047002 | reverse complement strand
GGAGATACGCCGTCGTGCGCGCAGTTCTTCGGATGAACACCACCCGTTCAGCCGATCCTCACATGCGAAAAGCAGAAAACCGCCGATCCGCCGCCCCGGAGGATCGCCTCCGGGGCCCGCCGCCGTCCCGTACGAGCCGGCGGCTAGCGCCAGTCGAGCGCGCGCCTCGGCAGCCCTGAGGCGCCGGTCTCGGGCGTCCTGACCGCGAGGATCTGGTTGACGCCGATCTTGTTGCGCTCGAAGGACAGCGCGGACGCCGCCATGTAGAGCCGCCACACCCGGGCGCGGCCCGGCGAGGTGGCGCGCACCGCGTCCGCCCAGCGGGCCTCCAGGTTCGCCACCCAGCGGCGCAGCGTGAGCGCGTAGTGCTCGCGGATGGACTGCACGTCCCGCGCCTCGAAGCCGGCCTCCTCCAGCGTGGCGAGGGTCCGGCCGACGGGCGCGAGCTCCCCGTCGGGGAAGACGTACGCGTCGATGAACGCGTCGATCTCGTACGCCTCGTCGTGCGCCAGCGGCCTGCGCGCGATCTGGTGGTTGAGCAGCCGCCCGCCGGGCCTCAGCAGCGCGTACAGGTCGTCCGCGTACTCCCTGAACCGCACGGACCCGACGTGCTCCGCCATGCCGATCGACGAGATCGCGTCGTAGGGGCCGTCCTTGACGTCCCGGTAGTCCTGGACGCGGATGTCGACGCGGTCCGTGAGGCCCGCGTCGGCGACGCGCTTGCGGGCGTAGAGCGCCTGCTCGCGCGAGAGGGTGACGCCGGTGACGCGGGCGCCGTACTCGCGGGCGGCGTGCAGCGCCATGGAGCCCCAGCCGCAGCCCACGTCGAGCAGCCGGTCGCCCTCGGCGAGGCCGAGCTTGCGGCAGACCAGGTCGAGCTTGTCGCGCTGCGCGTCCTCCAGCGTGAAGCCGGGCGCGTCGTCCCAGTAGGCGCACGAGTAGACCATCGAGGGGCCGAGGACCATCTCGTAGAAGTCGTTGCCGACGTCGTAGTGGTGGCTGATGGCCTGCTTGTCGCGGCGCTTGGTGTGCGTGGTGCCCGAGCGGCCCCGCACCTCCTCGGGCGGCGGCGGGGGCGGCGGGAGCGGCCCCGCGAGCCGCAGGAACGCCTTGGCGGCCGCGCGCAGCCTCGGGTCGAGCACAAAGAGCCCCCGCTGCTGCGCGTCGGTGCGCTCCCAGATGTACGCAGCGAGCCTGTCGAGCACCTCGTAGAGGTCGCCCTCGACGTCGATGTCGCCCGCGACCCAGGCGCGCGCGAGGCCCAACTCGCCCGGCTTCCACATCACACGGCGCAGGGCGCGGCGGTTGCGGATCACCACGGTCGGGCCCTGTGCGGGGCCCGCGGTGCTGCCGTCCCAGGCACGGATGCGCACCGGCGGCGGCGCCCCGATCAGCTCCTCGGTCAGAGCGGACAGCCGCGACGCGGCGTCGGCCATGGCGCACACCTCCGTGTTCAGGTCCGGTTCTTCAACACCACGTAAACACCGCGCGGGGCCCCCTGCGATCCCCGCGTAGGGCAATGGGACGGCAAAATAGCTGTCCCTACCACCCACCTTGCCGCCGCGCCGGGCCCGGTGCCCGCGCCCGCTCCCGTACGGACGTGACGCTACCCGGACGGGGCGGCGTGCGGACATGAGAAGGCCGCCCGCACCACGGATGGCGGGCGGCCTTCTCGGTCTTCGAACGGTTTCCGGCGCGTCCTTGAGCCGGTCTGAGGACCCTCGGCCCGGGTGCGCCCCCTGCGGGGGGCCACCAGGACAGGGGCGGGTCAGCCGGCCTTGGCGGCCTCGGGCTCGGCGGGGACGGCGGCAGCGGGCTTCGGCGCCGGCTTCGCGGCCTCGTAGAACTCCTCGCGCGGCGTCTCCATCGCGCCGAGGGAGACGACCTCGCGCTTGAGGAACATGCCGAGGGTCCAGTCGGCGACGACGCGGATCTTGCGGTTGAACGTCGGCATCGCCATGCCGTGGTAGCCGCGGTGCATGTACCAGGCGAGCCGGCCGCGCAGCTTGATCTTGGTCTTGCCGAGGACGATCATCGCGACGCCCTTGTGCAGGCCGAGGCCGGCGACCGCGCCCTTGTTGGCGTGGCTGTACTCCCGCTGCGGGAAGCCCCGCATGCCGGAGACGACGTTGTCGCCGAGGACCTTCGCCTGGCGCAGCGCGTGCTGGGCGTTGGGCGGGCACCAGGCGTTGGGGTTGCCCGCCTTGCGGCCGACCATGTCGGGCACCTGGGCGTTGTCGCCCGCGGCCCAGATGTAGTCGGTGCCCTGCACCTGGAGCGTGGCGGCGGTGTCGACGTGGCCGCGGGGGCCGAGCGGCAGGCCGTAGCGCGCAAGCGCCGGGTTGGGCTTGACGCCCGCGGTCCACACGATGGTGCTCGCGTCGACCTCAAGGCCGTTGTTGAGCACCACGTGGCCGTCGACACAGGAGTCCATGCCGGTCTTGAGGTAGACCTCGACGCCGCGGCTCTCCAGGTGCTCCTTGCCGTAGGCGCCCAGCTTGGGGCCGACCTCGGGGAGGATCTTGTCGGCGACGTCGACGAGGACGAAGCGCATGTCCTCGCGCTTGACGTTGGTGTAGTACTTGGCCGCGTCGCGCGCCATGTCCTCCACCTCGCCGACCGTCTCGGCACCGGCGAAGCCGCCGCCGACGAAGACGAAGGTGAGCGCCTTGCGGCGGATCTCCTCGTCGGTCGTGGAGTCGGCCTTGTCGAGCTGCTCGAGCACGTGGTTGCGCAGGCCGATGGCCTCCTCGATGCCCTTCATGCCGATGCCCTGCTCGGCGAGGCCGGGGATCGGGAAGGTGCGGGAGACGGCGCCGAGCGCGATCACCAGGTAGTCGAAGGGCAGCTCGTAGGCCTCGCCGACGAGCGGCGCGACCGTGGCGACCTTGCGGTCCTGGTCGATGGTGGTGACGCGGCCTGTCAGTACCTCAGCCTTGGGCAGCACGCGTCGCAGCGGGACGACGACGTGCCGAGGCGAGATGTTCCCGGCCGCAGCTTCGGGAAGAAAGGGCTGGTACGTCATGTACGAGCGCGGGTCGACGACCGTGACGGTCGCCTCCCCGTAGCGCATCTTCTTCAGAATGCGACGAGCCGCGTACAAGCCAACGTACCCACCGCCTACAACGAGGATCCTGGGACGCTCCGTGGTGCTCATGGCATCGAGTATCCACCTGCCCCCAGGGGGGCACTCGTGAGCCCCTTCACAAGAACGGGTGCAGGGTGTGTTACCCTGCCCGGCACCTCAACCGAGGGCCCCGAACCCCCACATCCCTACCGGACGGTACGCGACCCTCCCGCACCCGCTCTGAGCTGCCACTTGACCCCGCGCCCCGCCGCCGGGACCCCGCGCGGCCCGCGCCCCCGCCACCCGCGCGCAGCGCTCGTTCGTGAAGCCCCCCGCTCCGGGGTGAGCACCTCCACCCCGTTGGCGTACACACCGGCCCCGTCAGCGCAGATTTCCTTGTGAAGAACTTCACGAACCTTTGCCGCGCCCCGGTCGCCACCCCGACCCCAGCCCCCTCATTCCCCCCTCAACCAGCGACGCTCCAGGCGATGCCGTCGAGGATGTCGTGTTCGCTGACGGTGACCTCGGGGGCGGCCGTGCGCTCCATGATCGTCTGGAGGATGAGGGCGCCCACGCCGATCACGTCGACGCGGCCCGGGTGGATGACGGGGTCGGCGGCGCGCTGCGCGTGGGTCGCCGTGAGCAGGTCCGCGGTGATCTGCTCGACCCGCCCGTAGGGCACGCGGGAGCGGTGGATCAGCGCCGAGTCGTACTCCGTCAGGCCGAGCGCGATCGCGCCGACCGTGGTGACCGAGCCCGCGAGGCCGACCAGGGTGGCCGCCTCGCGCAGCGGGACGGTCTCGGCCACCAGGTCGAGGGCGCGCTCGATGTCGGCGCGCACCGCGGCGACCTGCTCGGGCGTGGGCGGGTCGGTCAGCTCGCCGTCGCGCAGCAGGTGGCGCTCGGTGAGGCGGACGCAGCCGATGTCGACGGAGCGCGCCGCACGCACCCGCGTGTCGCCGAGCACGAACTCCGTGGAGCCGCCGCCGATGTCGACGACGAGCGCCGTCTCGGCCGCTGCCAGCTCCCGGGTGGCGCCGGTGAAGGAGAGCGCCGCCTCCTCGTCCCCGGTGATCACCTCCGGCTCCACGCCCAGGATGTCCACCACGCCGCGGACGAAGTCGTCCCTGTTGGAGGCGTCGCGCGAGGCCGAGGTGGCGACGAAGCGGGTGCGCGCGACCCCGTGCGCCGCGATGACCTCCGCGTACGCGCGGCACGCCGCGAAGGTGCGCTCCAGCGCCTCGGGCGCGAGCCGGCCCGTGCGGTCCACGCCCTGCCCGAGCCTGACGATGGTCATCCGCCGGTCCAGGTCGGTCAGCGAACCGGTCGCCTGGTCGACGTCCGCCACCAGCAGCCTGATCGAGTTGGTCCCGCAGTCGATCGCCGCGACCTTGGTCATGCGCCCTTCTCCGTCTCCGTCGTCGCTTCGCGCCCGCACCCGGCCGGTGCGCCGGGCACCGCCGCGCACGGCCCCTTGAGCCACCACTCGGGCAGCAGCGCGATCGCCTCGTCGCCCAGCGGGTTGACGCCGGGGCCCGCGGCGAGCGAGTGCGCCACCAGCACGTGCAGGCACTTGACCCGGTCGGGCATGCCGCCCGCGCTGGGGAAGCCCGCAAGCACCTCGATCGCGTCGCGCCGCGCCAGGTAGTCCTCGTGCGCGGCCCGGTAGGCGGCCGCCAACTCCGGGTCGGTGCCGAGGCGTTCGGTCATCTCCTTCATGACGCCGCCCGCTTCGAGGGTGCCGATGGCGGACGCGGCGCGCGGGCACGTCAGGTAGTACGTGGTCGGGAACGGCGTCCCGTCGGGCAGCCGCGGCGCGGTCTCGACCACGTCGGGCAGCCCGCAGGGGCAGCGGTGCGCGATCGCGCGCAGACCGCGCGGCGGGCGTCCGAGCTGCGCCTCGAAGGCGGCGGTGTCGTCCGCGGTGGGCGGCTCGGTGCGTTCGGTCTGCGGAGGAGGGGTGTCCATGACTGCTGTGTGCTGCCTTGCTGCTCGTGGTGGGGACCGCGCGGCGCGGGCCGGTGCGGCCTCAGTGTCCCGCGCCGCCGCTCGCCGCGCCGGTGCGGGGCCGGGGTGCGCCCGCCGCGTCCGCGTGGTCGACGTCGTCCAGCATGTTCGCGTACCAGGGCCTGTTGGCGGGCCCGACCGCCTGCTGCTCCTGCTTGACCGCGGTGGGGGCGTTCATCGTGTACCCCTTCTCCCCCGGCATGACGAAGTGCAGCCGCTCGCGCGCGAGCCGCTCGATGTACGCGTCGTCCTGGAGCCGCGCCTTCTCGTCCCGCAACTTCTCGACCTGCGCCTTGGCGTCGCGCGCGGTGCGCTGCTGGTCCGCGATGTCGCCCTGCTGCGACACGTACTGCCGCATCGGGTAGGCGAGCGCGACGACGAGGGTGCACAGCACGAGGGCGAGGAAGGCGGCGCGCCCTGTCAGCCGGGAGCGGTGCGCCTGCCTGCGGCTCTGCGAGCGGTAGACGCGCGCCGCGGTCTGCTCGCCGAGCACCCGGAGCCGGGTGGCCGTGGAGAAGCGCTCCTCGCCGCGGCCGCCGCGCTGCGGGCGTCCGCCGCCCGCCTGCGGGGTGGTGCGGCCGGGCGCGGGGCGGGGCTGCGCGGACGGCGCACGGCCGCCCGCCGCCGGTCCGCGGCCGCGCGGGACGCCCGCCGCACCGGCCGGTGCGCGGCCCGGTGCGCGGTCACGGGGGCGGCGGCCGCCTGCGCCGTCACGCGCTCCGTCCCGGTCTCCGGTCCGTGCCATGGCCACACTCCCCTGTCACCCGTCGTACGCCCGGTACACGCCCTGCGCACGTGCGCGTCCCCGGACACGGTACGGGACCGCGGCCGGGGACGGTGTGACACGGGCGGGTCTCAGCTCTCCGTGCCGCGGAAACGCGGGAAGGCGCTGCGGCCGGCGTACACGGCGGCGTCGTCGAGGATCTCCTCGATGCGCAGCAGCTGGTTGTACTTGGCGACGCGGTCCGAGCGGGCCGGGGCGCCGGTCTTGATCTGGCCGCAGTTCACCGCGACGGCGAGGTCGGCGATGGTGACGTCCTCGGTCTCACCCGAGCGGTGGGACATCATGCACTTGAAGCCGTTGCGCTGGGCCAGCTCGACGGCGTCGAGCGTCTCCGTGAGCGAGCCGATCTGGTTGACCTTGACCAGCAGGGCGTTGGCCGCGCCCTCCTCGATGCCGCGCGCGAGGCGCTCGGGGTTGGTGACGAACAGGTCGTCGCCGACGATCTGCACCTTGGCGCCGAGCTGGTCGGTGATGGTCTTCCAGCCGGCCCAGTCCTCCTCGTGCAGCGGGTCCTCGATGGAGACCAGCGGGTACGCGTCGACGAGCTCCGCGTAGTACGCCGTCATCTCCTCGGCGGAGCGGGTCTTGCCCTCGAACTCGTAGCTGCCGTCCTTGTAGAACTCGGAGGCGGCGACGTCGAGCGCGAGCGCGATGTCGCGGCCCGGCACGTAGCCGGCCTCGGTGACGGCCTCCAGGATGAGGTCGAGCGCGGCGCGGTTCGACTCCAGGCTCGGCGCGAAGCCGCCCTCGTCACCGAGGCCCGTGGACAGGCCCTTGTTCTTCAGGACCTTCTTCAGGGTGTGGTAGACCTCCGCGCCCCAGCGCAGGGCCTCGGAGAAGGACTCGGCGCCGATCGGCGCGATCATGAACTCCTGGATGTCGACGTTCGAGTCGGCGTGCGCGCCGCCGTTCAGGATGTTCATCATCGGCACCGGCAGGAGGTGCGCGTTGGGACCGCCGAGGTAGCGGAACAGCGGCAGGTCGGACGCCTCGGAGGCGGCGTGCGCCACGGCGAGCGACACGCCGAGGATGGCGTTGGCGCCGAGCGACGACTTGTCGGGGGTGGCGTCCAGGTCGAACATCGCCTGGTCGATGAGGCGCTGCTCGGTGGCGTCGTAGCCGACCAGCTCGGGGCCGATCTGCTCGATCACCGCGAGCACGGCCTTCTCCACGCCCTTGCCCTGGTAGCGGTTCTGGTCACCGTCCCGCAGCTCAAGGGCCTCGAAGGCGCCGGTGGAGGCGCCGGAGGGGACGGCCGCACGGCCGGTGCTGCCGTCGTCGAGGCCGACCTCGACCTCGACGGTGGGGTTGCCTCGGGAGTCGAGGATTTCCCGGGCTACGACGACGTCGATCGACGGCACGAGCATCTCCTTCTGGGAAGTGACGTGGGGAGCGCAGGGTCTGCGTCTGTAGTCCTTGCGCCAAGAGCCTAACCGGCGCGGGCGCCGCCGGGTGCTCCGGGCAGTCCCCACGCCGGGCGGCGGCGCGCGGCACGGCCGGACGAGTGGCCGCGGCCGGGCCCCGAGGCCGTGGGGGTGGCCCCGGGGCCCGGCCCCGCACGGCCGAGCGGCCCGTCCCCGTGGGGCCGGGCCGCTCGGGCCTGCCGGTGTCGGCAGGTGCGCCATGGTGCGTGCCGCTCCGCGTGCGCCGATCCTGCCGCAGGGCCGCCGGGAGGCCGGCCGGGGCCCGCTGCCGCGGGCCCGGCCGAGCGGCCCGCGCGGGGTCCGCGTGCGGGGCGCGCGGGCCGTCAGTGCAGGTGCAGCTGCTGGCCCGGGAAGATCACGTTCGCGTCCTTCACGATGTCCTTGTTCAGGTCGAACAGCTTCTTCCAGCCGCCCTTGACGTGGTGCGCCGAGGCGATCTTCGAGAGGGTGTCGCCGGACGCGACCTTGTACTCGCCGTCACCCTTCTTGATCACGGTGGGGCGGGCGGTGCCGCGGCTCGCGGGCTGCGAGGCGCTGTGCTGCTGCACGGGGCGCTGCTGCGCCTTCTGCTGCGCCGGGGCCTGCTGGGTCGAGCTGGAGTGGCTCGTCTCGGCCTGCGCCGCTCCGGAGCCGCCGGGGCCCGACAGGTTGACGCCGCAGGACGGCCAGGCGCCCTTGCCCTGGCTCGCGAGCACCTTCTCGGCGACCGCGATCTGCTGCGACTTGCTGGCCTGGTTGGCCTGCGAGGCGTAGGCGGTGCCGCCGTACGCGGCCCAGGTGGAGTTCGTGAACTGGAGGCCGCCGTAGAAGCCGTTGCCGGTGTTGATCGACCAGTTGCCGCCGGACTCGCACTGGGCGACCTGGTCCCACTCGGAGACCGAGGCGGCGGACGCCGACGTGGCGGAGAGCAGCGGCACCGCGACTGCGGCGCCGGTGACACCGGCGAGCGTGGCGTAACGGACGGCCTTGGACGGGCGGCGGTGCTTGTGGGCCTTGCTGGAACGCAGCATGGAGCATCTCCTCACCGACGCCTGCGAGGTCAGCTGTCGGGTTCGGGCGCAGTGAGTTGCCCGGTCGCGATGGACCACGTGGTGCGTGGTCCGTGCGGTGCGCACAGGCTGTGCGCGCCGCTCGCGGCTTAACCCCAAGCCGGGCCGCTGGGCCGTCCATCCACGGACGGCCTTCCCGGTCCGGCGGCGGAACCTTGGGTCCCCCGCTCCTGCCTTCGGCGCGTGACGCGACGACTGTTCCCGTCGACCGACGGCAGGATTCGGCGTTTCGGTCGACAGGGCCCGCGGTGCGAGCGGTGAAGACCGTAAACATACGACTGTCAGATCTTCAAAGACGGACATAAGGGCGGTAAAGCCCAAATCCTTCACCCGCATGGACCCATTTCCCCAGGTGAACCCCGAAACAGGCGAATCTGGCGGCCCATTTCGACCAAACACCCCGAAGAGATGCTTGTCTCACTTTCACAGAGTTGGACATACGGTGCCGAACTGACAGCGCACGGGGGCCACTTCATGGCCTCCCGTGCGCTGTGCCGCGATCTGCCCTTCGATATCAGCCGGCCCCGAGCTCCAGGGTCTGGCCAGGGACGATGTGGTTCGGGTCGGACCCGAGCGCCGCCTTGTTCGCCTCATAGACGGCGCGCCAGCCGCCCTTCACGCCCTGGCTCGCCGCGATCCCCGACAGGCTGTCGCCCGCGTGGACCGTGTAGCGGCGGGCTCCGGGGCCGTGCGCGGCGGCGGAGTCCGCTGACGCGGGGTCACCCGATGCGGCGTGCCGCCCGGATGGGGGCTTCTGCGCCGAGGTGCCCGACGCGTGCGCGGCGGGCTGCGTGCCGCGGTGCCTGCCGCCGGCCGCCGCCGCGCCGCCGGCCGCGGTGGCCGCGGGGCTCGCGGCGTCCGCCTGGCCCCCGGTGGCCCGGGCCGGGCCCTGGGCCGGGAGCTGCCAGAGAGACTGGGCGTCGCCGCCGGTGTACTGCGGCGCGAACGGGATGCGGATGACGTCCCGTACGACACCGGGCCTGTCGGCGTTGCCCACGGAGCCCGCGCCGCCGGTGGGCGCGAGCACCCCGCCGTCGTTGTCGCGGCTGACGCCCGACGGGAAGCCGCTGTCGTCGCTTGGCGTCGCGGGGGGCGTGGCGCGGTGCTTGCCACCGGACGGGGTGGCGTCCGACGGGGTGCCGCCGTGCGCCGGCGCGTCGGGGCTCGCACCGTCCGAGGGCGTGGCGGAGGGGTCGGGCGCGTCGTCGGACGCGGCGGGCGCGTCGCCGGGGTCCGTGCTCGCCGAGGGGTCGGGGGTGGCCGAGGAGCCCGTGGCGGGGCTGGCGGAGGGGTCGGGCGTCGCGGAGTCGTCGGAGCCGCCGAGCAGGCCGCCGACCACGTCGCCCAGGGTGTCGCCGTCGTCGTCGCCCGAAGGCGTCGTCTGCGGCAGGCCCGCGCTGTCGGCGCAGTCGGCCCACGTCTGGGAGCCCTGCCCCGCGAGGATCTTCTCGGCGACGGAGATCTGCTGCGCCTTGCTCGCCAGGTCGGGGCGGCTCGCGTACTGGCTGCCGCCGTACTGGTCCCAGGTGTCCTGGCTGATCTGGAGGCCGCCGAAGTAGCCGTTGCTGAGGTTGGCGTCCCACTGTCCGCCGCTCTCGCACGCGGCCACCTTGTCCCAGGTGGAGGCGTCCGCGGCGCTCGCGCTCGCGGAGGCGAGCAGCGGGATGGCGAGTGCGGAGCCGGTCACCCCGGCGGCCACGACGATCGCGGGCGCCTGGCGGGGTCGACGATGTCGGCCGTTCCCGGACATGCGATTACCTTCCGTGTACGTGGTCGCGCATGGAATGCGCGACGCGCGAGGTGATCCGCCGCCCTGGGGCTCAACGCGCCCACTGGGGCCGATGGGTCGCTCGGCAACGTAGCGTCAGTCGAACGCCTGTCACAAGTCGGTCCAGTGGAGATCACGCGAATATCACAGACTTGACACGACCTCAGTCACGCAGGGGCGTGAACCGGACCGGGAGCGTACGCAGACCGCGCATGATGAGTCCCCCGCGCCACCGCAGTTCGGCCGGTTCGGCGGCGAGGCGCAGCCCGGGCAGCCGGGTCAGCAGCGCGGTGAGCGCGGTCCGCCCTTCGAGGCGGGCGAGCGGGGCGCCGAGGCAGTAGTGGATCCCGTGGCCGTAGCCGAGGTGTTGATTGTCACGCCGTGCGAGGTCGAGGGTGTCGGGCGCGGCGAACCGCTCCGGGTCGCGGTCGGCCGCCGCGAGCACCACGAGCACCGGGTCCCCCACCGCGACGCAGCGCCCGCCGATCGTCAGCGGCTCGGTGGCGTAGCGCCAGGTGGCGAGCTCGACGGGCCCGTCGTAGCGGAGCAGTTCCTCGATGCCCGTGACGAGGAGCGAGTCGTCGCCCGCGCGCAGCGCGTCCTGCAGCCGCGCCCGCTCGGCGGGGTGGGTGAGCAGCGCGTACGTGCCGTTGCCGATCAGGTTGACCGTCGTCTCGAACCCGGCGAACAGCAGTACGAAGCACATCGCGGCCACCTCGTTCTCGGTGAGCTGCTCCGCGTGGTCGCTGGCGCGGATGAGGCCGGAGATGAGGTCGTCGCCGAGGTCGAGCCGCTTGCGGTGGATCAGGTCGGCGAGATAGGCGCGGATCTTCTTCACCGCGCGGGCGACGCCGCCGCGCGGGCCGCCGCCGTGCCGGATCATCATGCCCGCCCAGTCCCTGAAGTCGTCCTGGTCCTCGGCGGGCACGCCCAGCAGGTCGCAGATGGCGTAGATCGGCAGCGGGAAGGCGAACTCGTGGATGAGGTCGGCCGAGCCCGTGGCCGCGAACCGGTCGATGAGCCGGTCGGCGAGCTCCTGCACGCGGGGCGCGAACTCCGCGACCCGGCGCGGCGTGAACGCCTTCGACACGAGCCGGCGCAGCCGGGTGTGGTCGGGCGGGTCGATGTTGAGCAGATGCGTCATCAGGTCGGCGCCGCGCTCCCCCGGGATGCCGGTCTTGCCGCGGGCGTGCGCGGGTTCCGCGTGGTGCACCGGGTTCTTCGAGAGCCGCGGGTCGGCGAGCGCGGCGCGCGCGTCCGCGTACCGGGTGACGAGCCACGCCTCGACCCCGCTCGGCAGCCGGGTCCAGTGCACCGGCGCGTGCTCCCGCAGCCAGGCGTACGCCGGGTAAGGATCGGTGGCGAACTCCCAGGAGAAGAGGTCGGGGGACGGCGCGGCGGGATCGGGCATGCGCCCACCGTACGGCGCACCGCGCGCGCCCCCTCCACGAGGCGTCCCCCGCCTCGGCGTCCCCTTATACAAGGACGCCTCGTGCAGAGACGCTTCTTATAGAGGGGACACCTCCTCCCTGCGGGGGGCGGGGGCGGGGGCGGGGGCGCCCCCTCGACAGCCATCCCCCCTATATAGGGGGCGCCGGCTCGGCCGAGGGCCGCGCCAACTGACGTCATGCGCGCGGTACCTGACGGAAACAAACCCGTTCATATGCTTTTCCGGTACGGGACATTCCGCTCCTCTCGGGAGTTCGCCAGCATGCCCTCACCAGCCAGTCACACCCCGTCCGTCCACCACGGCCCCAGCCGCCGCACCGTCCTCGGCGGTGCCGCGGCCGTGACGGGCGCGGCCGCCCTGTCCGCCACGGCCGCCGCGCCCGCCACCGCCGCCCCGGCGCCGGGAGCGGCCGCGCCGGCCTTCCCCGAGGTGTCCGCGATACGCAAGAGACCGCGGCTCGTCGACTACGAGGTGGTCGAGCTCGCCGCCCTGCTGCGGGCCGGGCGCACCACCGCTCTCGCCGTCACCACGGCGTACCTGGACCGCATCGACCGCCTCAACGGCCCCTTCGAGACGTACGGCGACAACGGCCTCTACAACGCCTTCGTCCGCCTCGACAGGGACGGCGCGCTCGCCGCCGCGCGGGCGGCGGACGCGCGCTTCGCGCGGGCGCGCACCAAGAAGGAGAAGGACGCCCTGCCGCCGCTCCTCGGCATCCCGATGGGCATCAAGGACTCCGTGGCCGTCAAGGGACTCGAGGCCAAGGACGGCAGCCACGCCTTCGACGGCAACAAGGCGCTGCGCGACGCGACCGTCGTGGCGCGGCTGCGGGACGCGGGCGCGGTGATCCTCGGGCACACCGTGTGCTCGGCGTTCTCCGGCTCCATCACCGGGACGTTCGCGGGCAACGCCTGGGGCCTGCCGTACGTGCCGGGCGGATCGAGCCAGGGCAGCGGGGTCGCCGCGGTCGCGCGGCTCGCCGCCGCCTGCATCGGCGAGGAGACCGGCGGCTCGATCGTGATGCCGTCGGCGGCGAACGGCGCGAGCGGCATCAAGCCGTCGCTCGGCACCTCGTCCGTGGCGGGCCTGATGCCGCTGTCGCCCGGCTACGACGTGCTCGGCCCGATCGCCCGCTCGATGCGCGACGCCTCGCTGATCCTCTCCGTCATCCACGGCCCCGACCCGGCGAACGACCCGCTGACGCTCTCCGCACCGGACCCGTTCCCCGCCCTGCCGCTGACGGCGCGCAAGGGGAAGCGGCCGCTCGCCGGGGCCACCATCGGCATCCCGCAGACCGACTGGATGCGCACCGCCCAGGGCGTCCAGGTGGGCACGCCGCCGCAGCAGACCTACGACGCGGACCACCGCGCCGCCTTCGAGCGGCTGCGGCGCCAGCTCACCGCGCTCGGCGCGAAGGTCGTGGAGTTCGAGGGCCTCGATGTCACGAAGCCCGCGAACGATCCGTACTTCAGCAGCGGCGACGTCCTCGCCACGGTCGACGGCTCGGCGGTCTCGCCGTCGTCCGCCGTGCTCAGCCCCAACCGCTACGAGATCGCCTACTGGCAGGCGGTCGGGGAGTTCGCCGCGACCAGGCCCGCCGACCAGGCGGCCGCGCTGCTCGCCCAGTACGGCCGCAAGGGCCCGAACGACGCGGCGGCGTCCTTCGAGTCCGCGGCCCGGCTCGGCGGCGGCGTGCCCGCTTCCGCCCGGGTGGAGGGCGAGCGCCGCAGGCGCACCCTCCAGGCCAACTACCAGGCCGCGCTGGACGCTGCGGGCGTCGACTTCATGCTGGTGATGAGCCTCGGCGCGCAGATCGGCCTGCGCCAGGGCGGCGGCTTCCCCGTCTACCGCGCCTACTACCAGCTGCCCAACGCGCTGGCCTGGCCGATGGTCTCCTTCCCCGTCGGCTACGACTCGACCGCCGCGGGCCTGCCCATCACCGCGCAGTTCTGGGGCCCGCGCTTCAGCGAGCCCGAGATCGTCCAGGCGGCCGTCGACTACCAGGAGCACTACCCCGAGTACCACAACGCCGCACCGCCCGACCCGAAGCCGCGCACCGCGACGACCAGGCCGCACACCCTGGTCGCAGGGAAAGACCCGACACCGCCCGAGCTGTCCAACGACCCGCTGGTGGCGCAGGAGGCCCTCCGGTGAGCGCACCGTCCGCGCCCGCAGGGGCCTTCCTCACCGTGCCCTGGACGCCGCTCGTCAACGCGGGCCTGCCGCCGCAGCACCCGGGCGACGGCACCCGGCCCGTCGCCACGGTGGGCTGGCTGCCCAAGCTGGGCACCGAGTACTACCCCTACGAACCGGTCGCGCGGCCCGGCGGCCACTGACCCGGTGCGCGGCGCCCGTCCCCCCGCCGGGGAGGGGGGGACGGGCGCCCGGCCGTGCGGGCCCCGGTTCGTATGCTGGCCGGGCGGGGGCGGACCGGCGAGGAGAGGCGGGCAGGGGCCATGGGGACCGCAGTGCTGCGGGAGCGCGCGTACCGCAGGGTGCCGTGGAAGAACGGCGGCGGCACCACGCAGGAGGTCGCGGCGTGCCCCTCGGCGGGAGGGGACGGCTTCGACTGGCGGGTGAGCGTCGCCGACGTCGCGGCGGAGGGGCCGTTCTCCGCGTTCCCCGGCGTGGACCGGGTGATCACGCTGGTCGACGGCGCGGCCATGGTGCTGACCGTGGACGGCGCCGAGCACCGGCTCGCGCCCCTCGCGCCGTACGCGTTCCCCGGCGAGGCGGCCACGGACTGCCGGCTGCCGGGCGGCGCGGCGCGCGACCTCAATCTGATGACCCGCAGGGGCCGCGCCGCGGGCTCGGTGCGCGTCACCGAGGTCGCGGGCGCCCTCGACCTGGAGTGCGCCGCGGGCGCGGTGCTGCTCCTGCTCCCCGTCACCGGGGGCCTGTCCCTCGCGGGCGCCGGGGGCGGCGCGGAGCCGCTCGCCCGCCTCGACTGCGTACGCCACGACGGAGCGGGCAGCGTACGGCTGCGGGGCCGCGGCGGCGTCGCGGAGATCCGCGTCGCGCCCGTCCCGTGACACCGGAGGGCACGGAAGAGACGAGCCGGGGAGCGGTCATGGACGCCGTGGTGGAGTGGGTCGACGCGCGGGAGCGGCTGCCGAGGAGCGGCACACCGGTCGCCGCGGCGGTCACGGGCCGCCATCCGCCCGCGGCCCCCGGCGCGCCGGGCGAGGGGTACTGGCTTGTCCTGCCGGTGTACTTCACCGACCGCCACACCGCGCCCGACGGCACCGAGCACCGCGACTGCTTCGTCGACTCCGACCGCGTCGTGCGCTTTTCGTACGGCGGGCCGGGCACGCAGCACGTCACCCACTGGGCAGCGCTGCCCGCCCTGCCGGGCCTCGGCGTGCGCCAGGTGCTGGGGGACGCGGCGCGGGCCGCGCTCGACGACGCCCTGCGGTGAGGCGGCGGCCCGCCGCGCGCGCTCACTGCCCGCGGGCCGCCCGCTCCGTCGCGCGGATCGCGTCGCGGTAGGTGCGGGACGCGGCGCGCAGCGCGGTCTCCGGGTCGACGCCCTGCGACTCGGCCTCGGCGGCGAGGGCGAGCAGCGCGTAGCCCAGCGGGTTGTCGTCGGTGGGGAGCCGCACGTCGAGCCGGGCGGCGCGCGCCCGGCCCGTCAGCTTGGCGGCGAGCGCGAGCGCGGGCTGCCCGAGGGGGACGCCGTCGGTGACGGAGGTGCGGTGCCGCTTCTCCACCGCCTTGGTCCGCTCCCACAGGGCGTGCACGTCCTCGGCGGTGCGGGCCGTCTCGTCGCCGAAGACGTGCGGGTGGCGGTGGATGAGCTTCTCCACGATCGTCGCGGCCACGTCGTCGATGGAGAACGCGGCCGCCTCGTCCTCGGCGTCCTCCGCGATGCGCGCGTGGAAGACGACCTGGAGGAGCACGTCGCCGAGCTCCTCGCGCAGCTCGGCGGCGTCGCCGTCCTCGATCGCCTCGACCAGCTCGTACGCCTCCTCGATGCCGTACTTGGCGAGGCCCTTGTGGGTCTGCGTGGAGGTCCACGGGCACACGCGCCTGATCCGGTCCATGACCTGCACCAGGTCGAGCAGGCGCGCGCCCGGCAGGTCGTAGGAGCCGGGCAGCAGTTCGAGGTCGGGCATCTGGACGCGGCCCGAGCCCGCGAGGCGGGCGAGCCCGTCGGTGAGCGCCGAGTCGGTGTCGTCGGCGGTGGCCGGGATCACCACGAGTGTCGTGCCCGGCGGGCAGGCGTCCACCAGCTGCTCGGCGGTGGGCGCCGCGGTCTCCACCTCGACGCCCGCCTCCCGTATGTACGGCAGCTGCGGATGGTGCGGGTCGGGACAGAACACGCGGTCGGCGCCGCGCAGGGTGTCCCACGCCTGCCAGGACAGCAGCCCTGGCGCGACCCGGTGGCTCACCGTGAGCAGGACGATCCGGCCGGCGGCGGACTGGGGGGTGGTCTTCTCCGTCACCCTTCCGAACTTACCCGGCGCGCGCCCGCGACCTCGCACGGACGGCGGATCACGCGTCCGAGGGCTCCTGCGGCTGCGCCTCTCCCGACACCTGCTTGATCCAGTCGACCTTGGTGCTGCCGAGCGCGACCTTCGTGTTGTCCCACGAGCCGTAGCGCGGGTTGACGTCGACGTGCATCGCCTTCGACGTCCTCGTCAGCACGGCGAGCACCTTCTGCTGCCCCGCGGGCGTCGCCGTGTCGCCGCCGACCGCCTTCGCCAGCTTCGACATGAGGACGTCGCGGCGCACGGCGTCGTCGATCTGCGCGGGCGTGAGGGCGCCCTGCTGGAGCAGCGTCGCCTCCAGCTGCTTCTCGCCGCCCGGCTGCGCCGCCGCGGCCTGCCGCCTCGCGGTCTGCACCTCGTGGCGGGAGGCGGAGACACCGGCGTCGTCGGCGGCGCGCTCCAGGATGCGGTCGAAGATCATGCCGTTCAGCTTGGCCTGGCTGAGCTGCGCGCTGCCGCCGATCAGCTGCGCGGACTGGGGGGACGCCTGCTGCGCCGTGCGGACGGCGTTCACCTGGTCCTGGAGCGACGACACCGGGATGCGCTGCCCGCCGACGACGGCGGCCGCCCCCGGGTGGGCCGCGCTGCCGCACGCGGCGAGCAGCGGAACACCCGCCAGCACGGCGGCGGTGAGCGAAAGCACGGAGCGGCGGCGGGTGTTGGGGCGCTTCAGGCGGTTCAAGGGGGCCTCCCGAGAGATTGTGCTTCGATGCACAAGCCATGCAGAGATCGATGGTAGGCAGTCGGCGTGGCGCAGGCCACTGCCAGGACCAACGATTCGGCGGTGCAGCGGGTGCGGCGGCGCGCCCGCGCGCACCCTTCGCGCTTCCCGCGCAGGTGGCGCCGGTGTTCCCGTACTCGTGGGCGACGCGACGTCTGCCCGCTGTCCGCGGGTCACGAAGCCTTCATCCGCCCACCATCCGCGCTTGGTTCGCACGGGCGAGCGCCTGACGTACGTTCCGCTCGTGTTCGCTCTGACGAAGAATCCACTGACCCGGCGGGTCCTGCGTCCCGCCGCCGCACTGGTCGACCGCCGCGTGGCACGGCACACGAAGGCGCTCAGGCCCGAGATCGACGCGCTGAGGAAGGAGGTGGCGGCGCTGCGCGGGGAGCACAGCTCCCTCTCGCTGCTCGTCGACGGCACGGCGCGCAGCGGGCCGCGCACGCCCACGCCCGCCCAGCTGGACACGCTGGTGCGCCAGGTGGCGCAGGTGACGGGCGCGTCCCCGGCCCAGGCCCGGCGCAATGTCGTCATCGCCTTCCGCAATGTGATCGCGCTGGAGATGCTGGCGGTCGGCCGGCTCGCGGGCTCCACGCAGAACATCTGCGGCAAGCTCGCGGCGACCCCGCTGCTCGCGCCGGCCGGCCGCAGCGACGTGCTGGAGATCGGCACGCTCTACGGGCTGTTCTCCGCGTCCCTGCTGCGCATGCTGCACCGCGCGGGCATCGAGCCGAGCCTGACCATCGTGGACCCGCTGGCCGGCAGCCAGTTGCAGCCGGGCACCCCGGAGGGCGCCGACCCGACCGGCACGCCGGTGCGCATGGACGTGGTGCGCGCCAACCTCGCCTTCGGCGGCGCCGCGGGCAGCGGGGCGCGGATCGTCCGCGGCTTCTCCGGCGACGAGGAGGTGCGCGCGCAGGTCTCCGACCGCGCGTACGGGGTGATCGTGGTGGACGGCGACCACTCGGCCGAGGGCGTGCGCGCCGACCTGGAGTGGGCCGAGAGGATCGCGGCGCCCGGCGGCGTCGTCGTGGTGGACGACTACGGGGACGCGCGCTGGCGGCACGTCAAGCGCGCGGCCGACGCGCATCTGGAGCGCCCCGGCAGCCGCTTCGAGCTGCTCGGCACGGTCTCCACGTCGGCGTTCCTGCGCGCGGGCGCCTGAGGCCGCGGGCCCGCACCCGGCGCGGACGGCGGGGCGGGCCCCGGCCCGCCCCGCGTCACCGGGCCGCGAGCGGCGCCGCGCCCCGCGTCACCCGCCGCACTGCCGGGCCATCGCGTCCTTGTCCGCGCCGGTGACCGGCAGGTGGTACTTGAGGGACACCTGCGCCACGCGCACCGCGTACGAGCAGCGGATCGCCTTGTTCGGCGGGAGCCAGGACGCCGGGCCCGAGTCGCTCTTGGAGCCGTTGACCGAGCCGTCGACCGGCAGCAGGTTGAGCGGGTCGTTGGCGATCTGCTCGCGCTTGTCCTTGGTCCAGTGGGCCGCGCCCATCTGCCAGTCGTAGGAGAGCGGCATGACGTGGTCGATCTGCACGGCGGTCGCCTTGGTCTTGCGCCAGTCGATGGTCTTGCCGGTGTACGGGTCGTGCAGGGTCATCGACGCGAGGACGCAGTCGGAGCCCGAGCGGTAGGCGACGTCCTCGCCGTCGCGCTTGAGGACGTCGTTGCGGGTGTCGCAGCCGTTGTGCGCGTACGGCACGCCGCCTGCGGAATCCATCCACGCGTAGCCGAACTCGTCGCGGTCGTACCCCGTCTTGGGGCCGCGGCCCTTGGTGGCGACCTTGTCGATGAGGGTCAGCGCGCTCTTGCGGTCGGCGGCCGAGGTGAGGGGCGCGAGGCCGCGCTTCGTGCCGTCCGGGTTGGTGAGCGGGCTGACCCCGAAGTCTCCGCCCGCCGAGGACCCCTGGGGCGCCGCGGCGCCCGAGGGGGCGGCGGAGGCGCCCGCCCCGTCCGTGACGTCGACCCGGCAGCCGCCGAGCAGCAGCCCGCCCGCCACCGCGACGGCCGCGATCCCGGCGCCGTGCGCGCGCCACCCTGCCTGTCGTGCCGTCATCCGGCCCTCCCCATACGCTCCTGGTGGGCGGTCCGCGGGCCGGCCGCCCTTCCGGGACAGCTACCCCGCGGTGCCGCGCGTCACCGCTTGGCACACCTGCGCGGCACCCCACCCCTGAGGAGGGCGGGTCGCCGCCTCCCCATGATCCCCCACCGGGTGCGGAGCTCAGGACCCCAGGATCGTCGCGAGGAACTCGCCTGTCCACGACAGCAGTTCGCGGCCGACCACCGGCTTCCCGCCGATCGTGCCGGTCGTCGGGCGCGGCACGAGGATCTGCTTCGCCGGGGCCTTGATCACCGTGCGCGGGTGCAGCCGCTTCAGCCTCAGCTCCTGCGACTCCCTCAACTCCACTGGCGCGAAGCGGATGTTGCCGCCCTGGAGGACGATCTCGCCGACCCCGCAGGCGCGGGCCAGCATCCGCAGGCCCGCGACCAGCAGCAGGTTCTCCACCGGCTCCGGCAACTTGCCGTACCGGTCGGCGAGTTCCTCGCGGACCGCCGTGATGTCCTCCTCCGAGGACGCGGAGGCGATCGCGCGGTACGCCTGGAGGCGCAGCCGCTCGCCGGGCGCGTAGTCGTGCGGGACGTGCGCGTCGACCGGCAGCTCGATCTTGACCTCCAGCGGCGGTTCCTCCTCCACGCCGCCGTCCACGGCCGCCCGGTAGTCGGCGACGGCCTCGCCGACCATCCGCACGTACAGGTCGAAGCCGACGCCCGCGATGTGCCCCGACTGCTCGCCGCCGAGGAGGTTGCCCGCGCCGCGGATCTCCAGGTCCTTCATGGCGACGTACATGCCCGCGCCCATCTCGGTGTGCTGGGCGATGGTGGCGAGGCGCTCGTGCGCGGTCTCCGTGAGCGGCTTCTCCGGCGGGTACAGGAAGTACGCGTAGCCGCGCTCCCTGCCCCGGCCGACGCGCCCGCGCAGCTGGTGCAGCTGGGAGAGGCCGAAGTTGTCGCCGCGCTCGACGATGAGGGTGTTGGCGTTGGAGATGTCGATGCCTGACTCCACGATCGTGGTGGAGACCAGCACGTCGAACTTCTTCTCCCAGAAGTCCACCACGACCTGTTCGAGCGCCTGTTCCGACATCTGGCCGTGCGCCGTCGCGATCCGCGCCTCGGGCACGATCTCGCGCAGCTTCGCGGCCGCCCTGTCGATCGACTCGACGCGGTTGTGGATGTAGAACACCTGGCCCTCGCGCAGCAGTTCGCGCCGGATGGCGGCGCCGATCTGCTTGTTCTCGTACGGGCCGACGAAGGTGAGGACCGGGTGGCGCTCCTCGGGCGGCGTGGTGATCGTGGACATCTCGCGGATGCCGGTGACGGCCATCTCCAGGGTGCGCGGGATCGGCGTCGCCGACATCGTCAGCACGTCGACGTTGGCGCGCAGCTTCTTCAGCTGCTCCTTGTGCTCGACGCCGAAGCGCTGCTCCTCGTCGACGATGACGAGGCCCAGGTCCTTGAACGTGGTCTGTGAGGAGAACAGCCGGTGGGTGCCGATGACGATGTCGACCGCGCCCTCGCGCAGCCCCTGGAGGGTGGCCCTGGCCTCGGTGTCGGACTGGAAGCGGGAGAGCGCCTTCACGGAGACGGGGAACTGCCCGTAGCGCTCGCCGAAGGTCGCGTAGTGCTGCTGCACCAGCAGCGTCGTCGGCACCAGGACCGCGACCTGCTTGCCGTCCTGCACGGCCTTGAAGGCGGCGCGCACCGCGATCTCCGTCTTGCCGTAGCCGACGTCGCCGCAGATCAGCCGGTCCATCGGGACCGTCTTCTCCATGTCGTCCTTGACCTCGGCGATGGTGGAGAGCTGGTCGGGCGTCTCCGCGTAGGGGAAGGCGTCCTCCAGCTCGCGCTGCCACGGGGTGTCGGGGCCGAAGGCGTGGCCAGGCGCGGCCATCCGCGCCGAGTACAGCTTGATCAGGTCGGCGGCGATCTCCTTGACGGCCTTCTTCGCGCGGGCCTTCGTCTTCGTCCAGTCGGCGCCGCCGAGCCGGTGCAGGGTGGGCGCCTCGCCGCCGACGTACTTGGTGACCTGCTCCAGCTGGTCGGTCGGGATGTAGAGCCGGTCGCCCGGCTGGCCGCGCTTGGCGGGGGCGTACTCGACGAGCAGGTACTCGCGGGTGGCGCCCTGCACGGTGCGCTGCACCATCTCGACGTACCGGCCGACGCCGTGCTGCTCGTGGACGATGTAGTCCCCGGCCTCAAGGGTCAGCGGGTCGATGGTCTTGCGGCGCCGCGTCGGCATCCGCACGCCGTCCTTGCCCGCGGTGCGCCGGCCCGAGAGGTCGGTCTCGGTCAGGACGGCGAGCCTGAGGTCGGCGTCGACGAAGCCGTGCTCGACCGAGCCGCACGCCACGTGCACGACGGACGGCGCGAGGTCGGCGAGGCCGCCGCCCTCGGGGCTGTCGAGCCGCGCGGCGATGCCCTCGCCGCCCAGCACCTCCACGGTGCGGGCCGCGGTGCCGTGGCCCTCCGTGACGTACACCGTGCGCCAGCCCTCGGCGAGCCACCCCTTGGTGTCGGCGAGGGCGCGCGCGGTGTCGCCGCGGTACGTCTCGGGGGCGCGCATCCCGAGGGTGAGCGTGTCGTCGCCGTCGTCGCCCGGCGCGTCCAGCGCGAACGGCGACACCGACCACCACATCATGCCCAGCTCGCGCGCCCGGTCGCGGACGTCGGCGATCGACCACAGCGAGGCCGCGCCCACGTCGATGGGGGCCTTGGCGCCCTCGGCCGGCAGGGCATCGCCCGTGCTCCCCGCCATCGCGGTCGCGGCCCAGGAGGCCTGGAGGAACTCCTGGCTGGTGGCGACGAGGTCGGCGGCCCTGGTCCGTACCCGCTCCGGGTCGCAGACCACGGCCATCGACCCGGCGGGCAGCACGTCGAGCAGCAGCTCCATCTCGTCCACGAGGACCGGGGCGAGCGACTCCATGCCCTCGACCGCGATGCCCTCCGCGATCTTGCCGAGGAGCTCGCCGAGCTCGGGGTGGTCCTCGGCGAGCGCGGCGGCCCGCGCCCGTACCTGCGCGGTCAGCAGCAGCTCGCGGCAGGGCGGCGCCCACAGGCCGTGCTCGGCGACCTCCAGGGAGCGCTGGTCGGCGATCTTGAAGTAGCGGATCTCCTCGATGTCGTCGCCCCAGAACTCCACCCGCAGGGGGTGCTCCTCGGTAGGCGGGAACACGTCGAGGATGCCGCCGCGCACCGCGAACTCGCCGCGCTTCTCCACCAGCTCGACCCGGGAGTACGCGGCGGCGGCCAGCGCCTCCGTGACCTCGCCGAGGTCGGCGGAGCGCCCGGTCCTCAGCTCCACGGGCTCCAGGTCGCCGAGCCCCTTGACCTGCGGCTGGAGCACGGAGCGTACGGGCGCGACCACGATGGAGACCGGCCCGGTCGCCGGGTCGTCCGCGGCCGGGTGCGCGAGGCGCCGCAGCACGGCGAGGCGGCGGCCCACGGTGTCGGAGCGCGGCGAGAGCCGCTCGTGCGGCAGGGTCTCCCAGGACGGGAACTCCACCACGCCGTCCTCGTCCACCAGCGAGCGCAGCGCCGCCGCCAGGTCCTCGGCCTCGCGCCCGGTCGCCGTCACGGCGAGCACCGGCCGCTTCGCCTCCCGCGCGAGCGCCGCCACGGCGAGCGGCCGGGCCGCGGGCGGCCCGACCAGGTCGACCTGCGGGCGGTTCCCGTCGGCAGCGGCCCTCACCGCCTCCGCGAGCGCGGGGTCGCGCACAACGGCATCGAGCAGACCGTGCAGGCTCATGAAGGTCTTCCGTCCGGGTCCGGGGGCAACGCGAAGGGCCCGACACGTCACACGGGCCGGGGTCTTCCAGAGTACGACGCCCTGCCGGGCCTGGCCGGGCGGCACCGGGAAGCGGGCGGCCAGGGGCGCGGCTCCGGGGCCCTGCCCCCCGGCAGGGCCCCGGAGGGCGCGGTGTGCGGGCGCGCCGCCTTCACTCCGTGGCGATCGCCTCCAGCACGTTCATCCGGCCCGCGCGGAAGGCGGGGAAGAGGGCGGCGAGGAGGCCGACGAAGGCCGAGGCCACGAAGACGCCCGCGATGGTGGGCCAGGGGATGCTGAGGATGTCCAGGCCCTCCAGGGCGAGGAGCTTCTGCGCCGCGGTGCCCCAGCCCATGCCGAGCCCGAGGCCGATCAGGGCGCCGAAGAGGGCGATGACCACGGACTCCAGGCGGATCATGCGGCGCAGCTGGCGGCGGGAGAGGCCGATGGCGCGCATCAGGCCGATCTCGCGGGTGCGTTCCACGACGGAGAGCGCCAGGGTGTTGACGACGCCGAGGACGGCCACCACGATCGCCAGGGCCAGCAGGCCGTAGACCAGGTCGAGGAGCCGGCCGATCTGGTCCTTGAGCGACTGCTTGTAGTCGGACCTGTCCTGGACGGTGTACTGGGGGTACGGCTCAAGGGACTTCTTGAGCGCGGTGTACGCCTGCCCCGCCTGGCCGTCCCTGGCAGCGGCGAACATCATCAGGCTCTCCGGCAGGCGGTCGGCGGGCAGGTAGCGCCGTGCGGTCGCGGTGCTGGTGTACATCACGCCCGAGTCGATGGCGCCCTCGTCCGAGGTGACAGCGGCGACCCGCAGGTGCGCGGTGCGGCCGCCGGCGAAGGCGACGGTGAGCGTGTCGCCCGCCCGTACGTGGTGGGCCTTCGCGTACTTCTCGCCGACCGACATGGCGTTCGTGCCGTACGCGTCGGTCAGCGTGCCCTGGGTGGTGTCGCGGCGCAGGTCGGCCGCGTACGAGGGGTCGGCCGCGACCAGCGGCGCGTGCCGGGACACGGAGCCGTCGGGCGCGGTGACCGCCGCCTCGACGTCCCGGTAGCGGGTGACGTGGTCGAGCCCTGGCGTCCCGGCGATCGCGGCCTGGGCCTGCGGCACGATCGGCTGGCCCGTGCCGGACTGGACGATGAAGTCCGCGCCGACTGACCGGTCGAGCTGGTCGGTGGCCGAGGCCACCATGGAGGAGCCCACGACGGACAGGCAGGCGACGAGCGCGAGGCCGATCATCAGGGCGGCGCCGGTCGCGCCGGTGCGCCGCGGGTTGCGCAGGGCGTTGCGCTCGGCGAGCCGGCCGACCGGGCCGAAGACGCGCAGGACCACGGCGCTGATCAGCCGTACGAGGGCGCCGGCGAGCAGCGGCCCGACGACGACGAACCCGACGAGGGTGCACACGATGCCGAGGCCGAGGAGGGGGCTCGCCTCCCCGGCGCGCGCGGCCTGCGTCGAGGCGTACAGCGCGAGGCCGCCCGCGAGTGTCAGCAGGGTGCCGACGGTGCCGCGCACCCGGCCCGCGCGGCCGTCCGCCGGAGTGCCCGCGTCCCGCAGCGCCGCCATCGGCGAGATCTTCCCGCCGCGCCGTGCGGGCACGTACGCGGCGACGACGGTGACGACGATGCCGAGCAGCAGCCCGACGGCCGGGGTGCGCCAGGTCACCGTCAGGTCCTGCGTGGACAGGTCCATCCCGGCCGCGCCCATGACCTTCATCAGGACGACGGCGAGCCCGACGCCCGCCGCGACCCCGGCCACCGAGCCGACGACGCCGAGCAGGACGGCCTCCGTCAGCACGGACCTGTTGACCTGCCTGCGGCTCGATCCGAGGGCCCGCATCAGCCCGATCTCGCGGGTGCGCTGCGCCACCAGCATCGAGAAGGTGTTGACGATGAGGAAGATGCCGACGAGGAAGGCGATCCCGGCGAAGCCGAGCATGGCGTACTTGACGACGTCGAGGAAGGAGCCGATGTCCTTCTTGTTCGCGTCGGCGGACTCCTTCTTGGTCTGGAGCTTGTACGCGGCCGCGGTGTGGCCGGCGCCGTCGAGGGCGCGCGCCACGTCGCGCTTGAGGGCGGTGTCGCTCACGCCGGCCGCCGCGGTCACGTTGATGCTGGTGAACCGGTCGGTGGCGCCGAGGAGTTCACGCTGCGCGGAGCGTGTGTCGAGGTAGACGACGGAGGCGCCGGGGTTGGTGACGCGGAAGGTGGCGATGCCGGTGACGCGCCCGGCGAAGTCGCCGTTGGCCGTGATGGCGCGCAGTGTGTCGCCGAGGCGCAGGTGGTGCTTCTTCGCGGTGTCCGCGTCGATCATCAACTCGCCCGCGCGGGCGGGCCTGCGGCCGGAGGTGATGTCCATGGACCGGGTGTCGGTGCTGGTCCAGTTGCCCGCGATGGTGGGGGCGCCGCTGGTCGCGCCGACGTTCTTGTCCCGCGCGTCGACGAGGGTGACGCTCTGGCTGCTGACGCCGCCCTCGACCGAGCGCACGCCCCGCGCCCTGCCGACCTGCGCCAGGGTGGCGGCGGGCAGCGAGACGGGCTTGCCGGTCGCGGGGTTGTCTGCGCCGTCCGCCGCACCCTTCGCGCTGACGGTGACGTCGGAGGCGGTCACCGCGAAGATCTTGTCGAAGGTGGTGTTCATGGTGTCGGTGAAGACGAGTGTCCCGGAGACGAACGCCACGGAGAGCAGCACGGCGACGGCGGACAGCGCCATCCGCCCCTTGTGCGCGAGGAAGTTGCGCAGCGCGGTTCTGAAGAGGGTCATGACGTGCGCCCCCTGGCCTCGAAGTGCTTCATCCGGTCGAGCACCGAGTCGGCCGTGGGCCGGTACATCTCGTCGACGATCCTGCCGTCGGCGAGGTACAGCACCCGGTCCGCGTACGAGGCGGCGACCGGGTCGTGGGTCACCATCACGATGGTCTGGCCCAGTTCGTCCACGGAGGTCCGCAGGAAGCCCAGCACCTCGGCGCCCGCGCGGGAGTCGAGGTTGCCGGTGGGCTCGTCGCCGAAGATGATCTCCGGTCGGGCGGCGAGGGCCCGCGCCACGGCGACGCGCTGCTGCTGACCGCCGGAGAGCTGCGTCGGCCGGTGCTTCAGCCGCTCGCCGAGGCCGACGGTCTCCACGACGCGCCGCAGCCACTGCGGTTCTGGCCTGCGGCCCGCGATGTCCATGGGCAGGGTGATGTTCTCGATCGCGTTGAGCGTCGGCAGCAGGTTGAACGCCTGGAAGATGAAGCCGATCCGGTCCCTGCGCAGCTGCGTCAGCCGCTTGTCCTTGAGCCGGGTGATCTCGGTGTCGTCGAGGAAGATCTCCCCCGACGTCACGGTGTCGAGGCCCGCGAGGCAGTGCATCAGCGTCGACTTGCCGGACCCCGAGGGGCCCATGATCGCGGTGAACTGCCCCTTCGCGATGTCCACGTCGACGTGGTCGAGCGCGACGACGCGGGTCTCCCCCGCCCCGTACGCCTTGACGACCTGGCGCGCTCGCGCCGCGACCGCCGTACGCCCTCCAGTACCCCCGTGCCTGGGTGTGCTCACAGCAGTGGTCACGGTGTGTCTCCTATGCCGCTCTCGTCGATGGCCCGTTGCGCCGGTTCCCGCCGGCGTCCGCCGTACCGTGTGCGGCACGCGAGGCGGCGGCCCGTACGCCGCCGCCAGTCTTCTGCGTGCGGGGGCCCCGGCGCGCTGGTGCGCAGCGCAGTCCCGCGGTCGGGTTTTCCCCACCCCCGCCGCTGGGGCCCCCGCCCCGGCGTCCGTAAGAACAAGCTAAGGAACACACCCCCGCCGCCACCTCATCCGGCGGGACGAACAGCCCCCGGGCAGCAGTAAGGAGACGCCCCTAGGGGTTCTCCACCCCCGGGCTGAGACCTGGGGTGGAGAACGGCACGTGGCACACCGCCCACGAGCCCGGCACCTTGGCGGCCGGTGCCGGGCCCGGGTGATCCTCACGGTGCGGTGCCGGCCTGCTCCACCGCGGCGGGGGCGGCTTGTGCCGTGGGGGCAGGGGTTCGCCAACCGCTGAGGTTCATCAGCGCGGCGGCTGGTTCGCGTCCACGTCTGCCAGGATCGTGAACAGCCCGTACCCGGCGGCCATGGCGGCGAGGCCGACAACGAGCAGGCGTTGGGTGCCGAACCGGTCGACCACGGCGCCGATCCGGAACGAGGCGGAGGCCACGATGCGCCCTGCGGGCAGGAACATGAGGGCCGTGACCAGCGGGGACCAGCCAAGCAGCGACTGCATGTAGAGGGTGGCGAGGAACTGGAAGCTCATGTACGAGCCCATGCAGGCCACTCCGCTGAGCTGCGCGCACAGTTGGCTTCCCGGGCGGAGAGCGGCGAACCGCATGAGCGGCACTCGCGAGCGCCGCTCGACCAGGACGAAGGCAGCCAGCAGGGTGGCGATCGCCGCGAAGGAGGCGATGGTGCGCGACGACGCCCAGCCCGCCTCGGGAGCCTCGACGACGGTGAAGACGAGCAGCAGCATCGAGCCGGTCCCCAGAGCCGCACCCGGGATGTCATAGCCACCGCCGCGCTCGCGGCTGCTCCTGGGCAGCAGCCCAAGCCCGGCGAGGACCGCGAGGGCGATCAGGAACACCTGACGACGCCCGAGCAGGTCGGCGGCGCGACCGCCCAGAAGCAGGAAGCCCCCGAAGCCCAGAATGTAGGCACTGACTATCCGCTGGAGTCCGGCGGTGGACGTGTGGAGGTCGTCGCCGATCGCGGGCAGCGCGACGCCGACCATCGACATGTCGAGCACCAGCGCGTCGCGCTCGGGAAAAGAGAATTCCGGCGCGCGAACCAGTCTGTGCGCGATCCGCCGACACACCCAGGCCGCGTCTGCACCCATGGTCCCGGATCCTATGAATTTCCGTGCCACCCTGCACCGTCCCACTGCCGTCTCGCGAGTATCGAGCCGCTGCGGCCAGAAATGGGCAAGGCGCGTGCGCAGGGCGGAAATTCGACGGGGGAAGTGGGTGGCAAAGACCGTACCACCCTCCTTTGCCCGATCGGTGGCAGACTTGGCCAGTGCCGCGATCCGCTGAATTCTCCGACGGATATGCGCGTCATATCGACGTCTCCACGCCTTCGAATCGAAAGGGCTCACCGTCATGCCCCCACTACTCACCGGGACGCCCCTGTCAGGCCGCGTCGCCGTGCTTTCCGGCGCCTCCAGCGGCATGGGGGCCGCCGCCGCGGAACGCTTTGCCGTACTCGGCGCCTCGGTGGTCGTGCTCGCCCGGCGCAAGGAGAGGCTCGACGATGTCGTGAGACGTGTCGAAGAGGCCGGGGGAAAGGCCCTGGCGATCGCGGTCGACGTCACCGACCGCGCCGCCGTGCAGGTCGCCGCGGACCGGGTCGCCGAGCGCTTCGGTAAGAGCGATCTCGTGTTCAACAATGCCGGCGTCCAGATCGTCTCCGGAATCGAGGAGCTGAAGATCGACGACTGGCAGCGGCAGATCGATCTCAATATCTCCGGTCTGATGAATGTCATCGGCGCTTTCCTGCCGCATCTGACCGACTCCGCGGCCGAGGGCAAGCCGGCCGACCTGATCAATACCTCCTCGGTAGCGGCCACGCGCATCCTGCCGAGACTGTCGGTCTACTCCGGCACCAAGGCGTACATCAGCCAGCTGACCCGGCTCCTGCGCGTCGAGCTCGGCCCGAAGATGGTCCGCGTCGCCACCATAGAACCCGGCATGGTCGACACGGAACTGCCCGATCATGTGGGCAACGCCGACACCTCCCGATACATCGCCGCCCTGCTCAACGACATCGATGTGCTCCAGGGCGCCGACATCGCCGAGACCGTGGCATTCATGGCCGCACTTCCCCGGCACGTCAACCTGTCCGAGATCACCGTCTTCCCGACCGCGCAGGCCCTGTGACCCAGGCCCTCCCGCAACCCTTCTGACCGCCGCCTTCCGCGGCACCACCACTTGGAGAGATTCTTATGCCGAAGACCTGGTTCGTCACCGGGGCGGGGCGCGGCCTCGGCCTGCAGGTCGCCCGGGCCGCGCTCGCCGCGGGCGACCGTGTCGTCGCTGCCGCGCGGCGGCCGGAACAGGCGGCCGACGCGCTGGCGGGAAACGAGGACCGGGTGCTGCCGGTCGCGCTCGACGTGACCGGCAGCGAGTCCGTCGCCGCGGCCGTCCGGGCGGCCGTCGACCGCTTCGGCGGCATCGACGTCCTCGTCAACAACGCCGGCTACGGGCAGCTCGGCGCCTTCGAGGAGCTGTCGGAGGCCGCCGTCGAGCGGCAGTTCCGGACGAATGTGTTCGGCGCGTTCAACGTGACCCGCGCCGTGCTCCCGTTCATGCGGGCCCAGCGCTCCGGGCATGTCATCACGGTCTCGTCGCTGACGGGGGTCATCGGCATCGACGGCTCCTCGGTCTACTGCGCGGCGAAGTTCGCGGTGGCGGGCTGGTCGGAGTCCCTGAGCCGCGAGCTCGCCGGGTTCGGCATCAAGGCGACGTGCGTGCACCCGGGCATGTTCCGCACGGACTTCCTCGACGCGTCGTCCGTCAGCCACGGCGACATCGAGATCGACGACTACCGGGAGGTCGCACGGGCCCGTCGCCAGTCGCTGGACGCGAGCAACCACCACCAGCAGGGCGACCCGGAGAGGTTCGGCCCTGTCGTCGTCGCCCTGGCGGCGGCCGCCGACCCGCCCGCGCGGTTCGCGGCGGGCACCGACGCGATCGACGCGTTCGAGCAGCGCGCGGGAGAGCTGACCGGCAGCGTCACCGAGTGGCGTGCACTCTCGGAGTCCACCGACTTCCGCTGAGACCACCAGCGGTGGCCCCTGCGTCGCCGAGGTGACCCGTACAGCGCGGGTGTACGGGCGGGAGTCGGCGCACTCCGACGGTCCCGACTCAGCCGGGGATGCGGCATTCGCGCAGCCGAAGCAGCAGCGAGGGGTCTCCACCCCGGGGCCGCGCCCTGGGGAGAGAGCGACACGGGGCGGCGGTCAGCCGCCGTAGCCGCCGCCCACGGAGCGGCTGGAGAGGTACGAGCCCCGCAGCGCCTTGGCGAGGCCGGGGACGACGGTGTCGACGCGGTCGGCGAGCGCGGCGCGGACGTCGCGATGCGCGTGCCGCTCCTTCGCGCTGAGCACGCTGCCCACCTCCACCTCGGCGGAGAGCACGGCCATGGCCGCCTCCTCCATCGGGGCCGTGGCCGGGTCGCCGCCGCCGAGCACGGTGGCGCGCACCCCCTCCTGGAGGGCGCGCACCGCCTCCGGGTCCTCGACGGTGATCCGCTCCGTGCCGTGCGGCCGGAACCGGCCGCCGGACTCGACCGTCAGCAAACCCGCCTCCGCGAGCTGGTCGCGTACGGGGCGCTCGGCGGCGGCGGCCTTGTTGTGCACGAGGGACAGCCACCCGTGGGGCTTGTCCGCGGGCACGTCCTGCCACACGCCGGCGAGAAAGGCGTCCCACGGGCGCGCCTCCGGGAGCCGCAGCGCCTTGCCGTCCTCGGCGCGGATCTGCTCCGCGAGCGCCAGCTCGGTCAGCGCCCCGGCGCGCAGCAACTGCCCGCGCCCCTGGATGTCGACGAGGTGGAACTTCTCCTTGTCCACGGTGTAGCAGAGCAGGTACAGGCGCTGGGGCAGGGTGAGTTTCATCGTCTCTCCTCGGGTCGTCGTGCAGTGTTTCCCGGCGGCGGGCGGTCGTCCCCGCTTTCCCGCGGCTGCCCGCCGGGCCCGCGGGGTCAGGCCGGTTCCGCGGGCCCGCGCTCCTGCGCCCGGGCCCTGAGCCGCTTCGCCGAGCGGCGGCCCGCCCACAGCACGACGAGGAGCGCGGCGGCGAAGAGGGGCCAGCCCATCGCGATGCGGGCGGCCGCGAGCCAGCCCGCGCGGTCCGCGTCGTAGAGCCACTGCCAGACGGCGAACCGGGCCGCGAAGACACCGACGAACGCGAGCGTGGCGATGTCGTACGCGCGCCGGGACGCCTTGTCCTGCAACCAGCCGGTGCCACTGCCGTCGAGCGCACCCCACACGATCCCCGCGAGCGGGCGGCGTACGAGGACGGAGAGCAGGAACACCACGCCGAGCACCAGGCTGCTCCAGATGCCGGTGAGGAAGAAGCCCTTGGCCGAGCCCGTCTTCCAGGCGACGAACGCGGCGACGGCGACCCCGAAGAGGCCGGAGAACGCGGGCTGGAGCGGCTGCCCGCGCACCAGCCGCAGCACGCAGGAGGCGAGGGCCACCCCGACGGCCGTGCAGACGGCGGCCGTCAGGCCGAAGACCGAGTCGGCGACGATGAAGGCCAGCACGGGCAGCGCCGTGTGGACGAGTCCGGTCACGCCGCCCATCTGTTCCAGCGGCGTCTGCTTCGGCCGCTTCTGGCCGGCCTTGCGCGCGGGCGTGTGGTCGGGTTCGTTCGTCATGCGGGTTCACCTCGTCGTCAGACGTGCGCGTACGGGAACGGTGTGCGAAGTGCGGGTCGCCGGGCGCCCGTTCAAGGCCGGCCCGGGTCGTCGGCCGCGCGCCCGCCCAGGTGGCGGGCGAGGAAGCGGTCGGCGGCGCGGTAGGCGTCGACGGCGTTCTCGGGGTTGACGAGGCCGTGCCCCTCGTCGTCCTTGACCAGGTACTCGACCTCGACGCCGCGGGCCCGCAGCGCGTCGACGAGCTGGTCGGACTCGGCCTTGACGACGCGGACGTCGCCTGCGCCCTGCACCACGAGCAGCGGCGTGCGGATGGCGTCGACGCGGCTGAGGGGCGAGCGCGCCCACAGGTCGGCCTCCTGCTCGGGATCGGCCGGGTCGCCCGCGTACAGGTACCAGTTGTTGGCCAGTTGCGGCTTCACGAACTCCGGCACGGACCGCAGGAAGGTGACCAGGTTCGAGACGCCGTAGAAGTCGACGGCGGCGGCGAAGACGCCCGGCGTGTGCGATGCGCCGAGCAGGGCCGCGTAACCGCCGTACGAGCCGCCGAAGACGGCGACGCGGTCGCGGTCCGCGTAGCCGCGCGCCACGGCCCAGTCGACGGCGTCGACGAGGTCGTCGTGCATCCGGCCCGCGAGCTCGCCGATGCCTGCGGCGAGGAATTTCTTGCCGTAGCCGGTGGAGCCGCGGAAGTTGACCTGGAGCACCGCGTAGCCCCGGTTGGCGAGCAGTTGGGCGAGCGGGTCGAAGCGCCAGCTGTCGCGGGACCACGGCCCGCCGTGCACCAGCAGCACCATCGGCAGTCCTGCGGGCTCCACGCCCACCGGCAGGGTCAGATAGGCGGGCAGCGCGAGCCCGTCGCGCGCGGTGACCGTCACAGGACGCATCGGGGCGAGGGTCCTCGGGTCCAGGTGCGGGTACGGCCGGAACAGCAGCCTGGCGCGCCCGGTGGTGTGGTCGTAGAGGTAGGTGGCGCCGGGGTCGCGGTCATGGGTGAAGCTCACGACCCAGCGCCGGCCGCTCTCGTCGCACGACACGGCGCCCAGGTCGCCGTCCGACAGCCTCTCCAGCGCGTCGAGCACCTCGGCGAAGTGCGGGTCGACGGGCCGGATCACCTGCCGCTCGCCGAGGTAGCGCACGCCGAGCAGCTCCCCCGTGCGGCGGTGGCGGATGAGCGGCGAGGGCAGCTGCGGGAAGACGGTGGAGCGCGTGTCGAGGTCGAGTTCGGGGTGGCTGTCGACCTCGGTCTCCTCGCCGCTCGCCAGGTCGAGCCGCGCGAGGCGGGTCCTGTCCGTGCCCCGGTTGGTGCCGATCCACACGCCCGAGCCGTCCGGTGTGAGCTGCGCGGGGCTGACGCCGAGCGGGTGGTCGGCGCCGGGGAAGACGGCGATCCTGCGCGGCCCTTCTGCGCTCCACCGGGACAGCTCGATGTCGCCTTCGGCCGTCTGGGTCTGCGCGTACAGCTCGCCGTCCGGCGTGTACAACCACCCGGCCACCTGCCCGGGGTTCTGCGCGAGGACCGTCAACGCCCCGGTGGCGATGTCCACTTCGCACAGGTCGAACTCGGCGGGGTCGCGGTGGTTCAGGTGCAGGAGCGCCTTGCCCGGCCGGGAGGCGGGCAGTTCGAGCCCCATGACGCGGGCGCCGGGGAAGGGCGTGAGGTCGACGGCGGGGGCGTCCGGGTCCTCCAGGTCGACGCGGTGAACGTGCCAGTTCTCGTCGCCGCCCGTGTCCTGCTCGTACAGCAGCAGGCCCGGGTCGTCGGTCCAGTGGTACGTGTGCACACTGCGCGTCTCGTCCGCGGTGACGCAGCGCGCGTCCCCGGGGTCGTCGAGGCTCTCCACCCACACGTTCAACCGCCCGTGCCACGGGGCGAGACAGGCGATCCGCGTGCCGTCGGGCGAGATCGAGGCCCCGGCACGCACGGGCGACCCGAAAAGCGCTTCGACGCTGAGGTACGGAACGGCGTCGGCCCCGGCGGGCACGCTGGCGGACATGCGGCTTTCCCTTCGCTGGTGCTGTGTACGGACGGATACGGCGGCGCGGGCCGCGGGCACGGCGGGCCCGGCCGGCGCGGGCCGCGGGCGCGGCGGGCCCGCGGTCCGGGCGGGCCGCAGGCGCGGCGGGCCCGCTGTCCGGGCGGGCGCCCGCGGGCCGCGGGCGCCTCAGGCGACCGGGTCGCCGACGAGGCCGCCGGTCGCCGTGCGGATCGCGCGGGCCACCCGGTCGGCCACGGATCTCGCGTCGGCGAACTCCGTGAGGTCGGCGCCGCCGAGGATGGCCGCGCCGATGTGCTCGTCGAGCACCCGCACGACCGCGGCGGCCGCGGCCGCGGCCATCCGCACCTCCAGGTCGTCGTCCGGGCGCCCGAGACGCTCGCCGATGATCGCGCAGAGTTGGTGCTCCGTCTGGTCGCAGGCCATCAACCACGCGGTGCGCAGGGCGGGTTCGGTGTCGGCGAGCCGGATCATCTTCATCGCGAGCATTTCGTCGGTGAAGTCGACCGGCGCGTTCTCGCGGGTGAGGCCGCCCAGTTCGGCGGCAAGATGATCCTCCAGCGAGATCTCGCGCGGCCAGCCGCGCAGCGCCCGCATCAGGGTGACGACCCCCTGCATGACGACGGGCTCGGCACACGCCTCCTTGCTGCGGAAGTGGCGCCAGATGGTGCGCGTGGAGAGCCCGACCGCCTCGGCGATCTGATCGCCGCTCGTGGCGGCCACCCCCTGCTCCCAGAACAGCCGCGCCGCCTCCCGCGAGATTTCGAGCCGCAGCCGCAGCCGCCGCTGCTCGCTCATTCCCCCCGCGCCGCGCTGCTTCGCCTCCATGGCGTGCTCCTCACCCTCTCCACCCTGTCACTGAAAGACAGGATGTCACTTAGTGACAAGAAACGGAAGGGCCGCGCCGGAACCCGTCACAAAGACGCCGGTCAGAGAGACGCCGAAGGGCGCGGCCGCCGTCGCCGGCGGCGGGCGCACTCCCGCTGGTGGGCGGCGGATGAGACGCTGTGCGGCGGACACCACCGCCGTACGGGCGCCACGGCGCCGCGCCTCCCGTGCGGCCGGCGCGCCCGCCGCACGGGCACGTCTGTCGACCGGGCGGTGCCGTTCCCCCCGTACGGGCGGGTGGCACGGCACCGCGCACGGCGGCCGCCGCGTACGAGAAGGGAAGCCCACCGGTGAACGGGGAGACCGACCCGGCCGAAGAGACCGACGACGACCGGCGGGCGGCCGGCACCCGCGCCCGCGCCACGACCCCCGGCAGCCACCGCGGCCTCGAAGGTCCCGCCACCCCGGACAGACCCGGAAGGACGGACCCGCCCCGACTGCCGGGCGGCCCCCGGCGCGCCGGGCGGGCGCAGGCGGGAGGCGGGCGGGCGCAGGCAGGAGGCGGGCGGCCCGCGGACACCGCAGCGGCGGCACCGGCAGCCGTACCGGCGCCCAAGGGCCGCGGTTGGCTGGTCGCCGCGCTCATGGTGTCGACGGCGCTCGCCGCGCTCGACAGCACCATCGTCTCCACCGCGGTCCCGCAGATCGTCGGCGACCTCGGCGGATTCCCCCTCTTCTCCTGGCTGTTCTCCGGCTATCTGCTCGCCGTCACCGTCACACTGCCCGTCTACGGCAAGCTCTCCGACACCTTCGGCCGCAAGCCGGTGCTCCTCGCGGGCATCGCCCTCTTCGTCGTCGGCTCCCTGCTGTGCGCGACCGCGTGGAACATGCCGTCGCTGATCGCGTTCCGCATCGTGCAGGGCCTCGGCGGCGGCGCGCTCACCGGCACCGTGCAGACCGTCGCGGCCGACGTGTACGCGCTGAAGGACCGGCCCAAGATCCAGGCGAAGCTGTCCACCGTGTGGGCGACGTCGTCCGTCGCGGGACCCACCGTCGGCGGCCTCTTCGCCGGTTACGTGGACTGGCGCTGGATCTTCCTCGTCAACCTGCCGATCGGCGTCGTCGCGCTCGTGCTCATCGCCCGCCACCTGCACGAACCCTCGGCCACGCGCACCGCGCACCCCGGCCGCGCCCTCGCCGGGATCGACTGGTCCGGCGCCGTGCTGATCTTCGCCACCGGCAGCGCGCTGCTCACCGCGCTCGTCCAGGGCGGCGTGGCCTGGCCGTGGCTGTCGGGACCGAGCCTCGGCTTCTTCGGCGCGGCCGCCGCGCTCGGCGCCGCGACGATCGCCGTGGAGCGGCGCGCCGCCGAGCCCATCATCCCCGGCTGGGTCTGGCGCCGGCGCTCCATCGTGGCGGTCAACCTCGCGCTCGGCGCGCTCGGCCTGCTGATGGTCGCGCCGACGGTGTTCGTGCCCACGTACGCGCAGTCGGTACTCGGACTCGGCCCGATCCCCGCCGGGTTCGTGCTGTCGGCGATGAGCCTCGCCTGGCCGATCGCGGGCGCGCTCTCCAGCCGCGTGTACACCCGCGTCGGGTTCAAGGGCAGCGGTGTGATCGGGATGTCGATGGCGCTCGCCGCGCTGCTGATGTTCCCGTTCCTGCCGTTCCCCGGCGCGCCCTGGCAGCCGGTGCTCGTCCTGCTACTGCTCGGCGCCGGGCTCGGCCTGTTCCAGCTGCCGCAGATCATCAGCGTGCAGTCGTCGGTCAGTTGGGCCGAGCGCGGCACGGCGACCGCGTCCATACTCTTCTGCCGCCAGATCGGGCAGAGCGTCGGCGCCGCGCTGTTCGGCGCGGTCGCCAACAGCGTGCTCGCCTCACGCCTCGCGCACGCGCCGACGCCCGGGCTCCACGACCTCAACTCCGTGTCCCAGGCGCTCGACAACCCCGGGAGCCTGACCGCGGCGGGCGCCGACTACCTGCGCCGCGCGGTGGACGCCGCCACCGGCCACGTCTTCCTCTTCGCCGCCTGCGCCGCCGCGCTCTCCCTGCTGGTCCTCCTCCTCGTCGCGCCCCGCAGGACGGTCGTCCTCCTGGAGGACGACGCCGGCTGACGGTTCAGGCGGCCGTGAGGGTCCAGGCGTCGCCGCCGTCCTCATCGAGCCACACCAGCCGTACGCCGCAGCGGTCCTCCTCGGGCTGGAAGTAGCGCACCGCGCGCTCGGGGGAGGCGAGCCGGAACGCCCGCGCGCTGTCCACCGCGAAGACGTCGGCCCGCCCCTGCCTGGCCAGCCCCCACGCCACCACGCGGGCGTCCTCGCCGGGCCCGCCGACGTCGTACGTCGCGACGACGGCGAACACCCGCGGTGCGTTCCAGCACACGAGTTCGTGCAGCTCCCGTTCGAAGTCGTACGGCTCCTGGCCGGTTTCCTGCGGCGGTACGTTCGGCATGGATCTCCCCTGGTCCAGAAAGGCGCGGTGCCGGACGCGTCCGGGCACGGCGAAGCAGAACCGCCTTCTCGGCGGGGCCGGTTGGAGCGGCCTCAGGGATACGCTAACCCCGATGAGGGGATGCATGCCATAGAATCGTGGACAGCCGTCATGATGAGTGAAGGGGAGCCAACGTGAGCCCGCACAAGATGCCGCCCTCGATGCGGCAGAGACGACTCGGCGCCGAGCTGCGCAGACTCCGCGAACTCGCGGACCTCTCCGTCACCGAGGCGGCAGCCCTGGAGGGTTCGACGCAGCCACGGCTCAGCAGCATCGAGGCGGGCCGGTACGCGGTGGGCGCCGACCGCGTGCGCGCCATGGCCCGCAACTACGGCTGCATGGACGAGGCGTACATCGAGGCCCTGGCGGAGATGACCGGCGGGCGCGTGCGCGGCTGGTGGGACGAGTACCGGGAGCGGCTGCCCGCCGACGCGCTCGAACTCGCGGAGGCAGAGCACCACACCGCAGCTTTCCGCTACGCGACCATGGCGCACATTCCCGGGCTCCTCCAGACCCGTGCGCACGCCCATGCCGTCATTGCCGACGCGGTTCCACCCTTTCACCCACCGGCGATCGAGCACCGCGTGTCGTTCCGCATCAAGCGGCAGGAGGTCCTCTATCAGGAGAACCCTGCGCCTCTGACCGCGATCCTGCACGAGACCGGCCTGCGCATGGGGTTCGGCGGCCCCGAAACGTCGCGCGCCCAGTTGGAGCACCTGCTCCAGGTGAGCGAGATGCCGCATGTCACCATTCGCGTCATCCCTTTCGGTGGAGGCAGTTACCCCAGCTCCGGAGCCGGGGTCACCTACCTGGCAGGACGGGTACCCGAGCTGGATACCGTCCAGCTCGATACGGATCATGGCCCGGCATTTCTGGACACCCGGCCCCAGCTGGCCAAATACCGGATCGTGCTGGACAGCATGGAAGCTTGTAGTCTCACTCCGGCGAAATCACGCGACCTGATCCACCAGGTCCGCAGAGAGTTGTGAAACGGAGCGTCCATGCCCGGCCTCGACTGGCAGAAGTCCACCCACAGCGCCGAAGCCAACAGCTGCATCTACCTGGCGAGCGCGCCCGACGGCACCGTCAAACTCCGCGAGAGCGACGAGCCCGACACCATCGTCACCACCACCCCCGCCAAACTCCGCGCCTTCATCCTCGGCGTCAAGGCGGGCGAGTTCGACCACTTCGTGGACGACACGCACAGGGGCTGATACCTCTCCCAGCTCAGGAGGAGCACCATGCCGGACCTCAACTGGCAGAAGTCCAGCTTCAGCGCCGAAGCCGCGAGCTGCATCTACCTGGCCACCGCGCCCGACGGGACCGTCAAACTCCGCGAGAGCGACGACCCCACCACCATCGTCACCACCACCCCCGCCAAACTCCGCGCCTTCATCCTCGGCGTCAAGGCGGGCGAGTTCGACCACTTCGTGGACGACGGCGCGGCTCAGGGCTGACGCCGTACAGAACACACCGGTACGAGCCCTGTAGGCGCACCGGCAGTATGCGAAGCCCGCTAGAGTCTCCTACTGGAACAGTAGCGCAGTAGCTACATCTACGTGCGAGAGAGGCCGGGCCGCATGCCCTCAAGAACACTCCCCGCCGCCTCGGTGCGGCAGCGCCGACTCGGCTCGGAACTCCGCAGGCTGCGCCGGTCGGCCGGGCTGACCGCGGGCCAGGCAGGGGCGCTCGACGGCTCCTCCCAGCCCCGCATCAGCAGCATCGAGTCCGGCAGGTACGGGGTGAGCGCCGAGCGCGTACGCGCGCTGACCCGCATCTACGGCTGCCTGGACGAGGCGTACGTCGAGGCGCTGGCCGAGATGACCGGCGGGCGCACCCGCGGCTGGTGGGACGCGTACCGCGACCTGCTCGCGCCCGACGCGCTCGACCTGGCGGAACTGGAGCACCACGCCCCGGCGATGCGCACCGCGTCGGCCGTCCACTTACCCGGGCTGCTCCAGACGAGAGCACACGCCTACGCGGTGATCAGCGATGCGGTGCCGTCCCTCGCCCCCTACGAGGTCGAGCACCGGGTCTCGTTCCGCATCAAGCGGCAGGCCGTGCTGTACGGCGCCGCCTCCGCGCGGCTGACGGCGATCGTGCACGAGACCGCGCTGCGCCTGGACCTCGGCGGCCCGGCCGTCGCGCGCGAACAGCTGCGGTTCCTCCTGGACATGGGCGCCCGGGACAACGTCACGGTGCGCGTCCTGCCGTTCGGCACCGGCACCTCCCCCGGCGCGGGCGGCGGCATCTGCTATCTGAGCGGCGCGGTCCCCGCGCTCGACACCGTCCAACTCGACGCCGAGCACGGCTCGATGCTCCTCGACAGCCCCGCGCACCTGGCCGGGTACCGCACGGTGCTCGACCGCCTGGAGGCCCGCAGCCTGGACGAGGCGGCGTCGCGCGAGCTGATCCGGCGGATCGCCGCGCGGCTGTAGGCGGGCCGGCGCGCGGCGCGGCCGCGCGGGGGCCCTCGTGCGCGGGGAGTTGCCAGGGCCACGCGGCCCGATCAGGATGAGGTCACCGACCCACCTCCCGGCCGCCCGGTCGGCGGCCGGCGACGGAGGCGTCACATGGCGAGAACCGCGAAACCGGACCCCCGCGTCCCGAAGCCCGCACGGCCGGCGCAGCGCCAGGGCCAGAAGAAGAAGGGGCAGGGGCAGGCGAACCGGGGGCCCGGGCAGGCAACGGCGCGGGGGCGGGTCAGGGCACAACCGCCCGGCCTGCGGCGCCTGGTGGGGAAGGCCGCAGGGGTGACCGCAGTGCTCCTGCTGTTCCTCGGGCTGTTCGGACTGGGGGTGCAGCGGCTGGTGTACGCGGCGGGCTGGGCCGGGGACGCCGGCACGATCCGGGTCGCCTCCTGCCACGACGAGGGCAGTTCCGACTCGCCGTCGTGGGTGTGCTCGGGCACCTACCGTTCGGGCGACGGGCACACCACCGATCCGGACGCCGTGGTGAAGCCCTCCGGCGACGAGGAGGGCCGCACGATCGACGTGCGCCGCAGGTCCGGGCATGCCTATTCCGCCACAGGCGGCGGCGAGTTGGTGACCCCGCTCGTCCTGATCTGCTGGGGCGGTCTCCCGCCGCTCGGCGCGCTGTGGGGCGGGAGGGCGGCCCTGCGCCGCTGGCTCGACGACGTGCGGGCGGCGCGCCGAAGGGGCAGGGCCCGCCAGGGGAGTTGAGTGCCGCGGCGGTTCCCGGACACGGCCGGGGACCGCCGCGGCCCACGGGTCAGGGGATGGCGTGGCCCAGGGCGAGCAGGACCGCGGGGGTCAGGAAGGTGTAGAGCGCGGTGACGGTGAGCACCCCGCCGAGGACCCGCCCGGGGAGCCTGCCGTACGTGGTGGCGGCCACGCTCAGGAAGGCCACCGCCCACACCGCCAGGATCGACTGGAACATCCAGGTGCCGTCGAAGAACGACCACCAGAACAGCGGCACCAGGGCCACCGCGACCGCGAGGTTCCCCACGGGCCTGAGGTCGAGGCCCTTGACCAGGGTGAGGCCGAGCGTCGTGAAGAACGTCGCGTAGAACACGACGAGACCGGCGAGCGGTATCCCGGTGGCCGGGGGGACGGCCGCGAGGAGGTACACGGCCTCGGCGAAGTCGACGACGCCCGCGACCAGCGTCACCCACCCGACCGAGACGAGGGGGTCAGGCGTCCCTTCCGCTTTCTTGGCGCCCACTCCGAGGAATGCGAGCCCGTTGAGCCAGACCGCAAGGCCGGACACCACAAATATGACCGTGATAGGCGGCATGTCACCTAAGCCTTTCCGCTGTTTTGCGCGGGCCTCTCGGACCCGCCTGCGTGCGAAGAGAGCGGCAATGGCCATAAGCGGCGGCATGGTAAAATCGAAACCGCTGTGGCCACGCCTGTGCCGGGATGCCGACCTCTGGAGTGGGACGCATCACGGCAGCTGTATGCGGGTGCTGCGGCGTGCAGGAGCTGCCGCTCGGGCGCGATGGATCAGATCGCGCCCGGGCCGCGGTCCCGCGAGGAGCGGCACAGACGCCCTCCACCCCTCGCCGGCCTTCACGCCGTGTTCGAATAACGGTTGTTCTTTTTCGCGGCCGGACGGCACCCGCGCGCAGGTGCCCGCACCGGAAGCAGCACCAACTCACCGCTGGGCGCGGAACTCCGCACAGACGTCGCAGCCGACCAGAAAGCATTTCATCGACGGCGCATTACCGATCCGCGGCATCCGGAAGTACAGTGCGTTACGTGAATCGGCTCAGGTAAATCGGCCGTGTCCGTGGAGCCGATGAGGGCGGAAATACACCGGGGAACGCCGCTTGATCGCACCTGCGCGGTTCGCGGCGAGTGTCGGGCGCCGGCCCCGACTGCGAGCCGGGGGCGCCCGCGCCGACGCCCCCATTGACAGCGCCCCTCGGCGCGGCATGCAATATATTACATGCCGGTACCGCAGGGCCGAGGGCTCGTCTCCCGATCACTCCTCCGCGACCGCGCCTACGCGGCGCTCAGGGACGCCATCGTCGCGGGCACCCTCGCACCCGGCGAGCGGCTCAACGACACCGATCTCGTCGCGTGGTTGGGCGTCAGCCGCACCCCCGTCAGGGAGGCGCTCGCGCGGCTCGAACAGGCCGGGCTCGTACGGACGAAACCCGGGCGGCACACCATCGTCAGCCCCCTCGACGAACGGGCCGCGCGCGGCGCCCAGTCGGTCACGGCCGCCCTGCACGAACTCGCCGTACGCGAGGCCGTGCCGCGCCTGTCCGCGGCCGAACTCGACACCATGCGCCGGGCCAACGCCCGGTTCGCCGCCGCGCTGCGCCGGGCCGACGCCGAGGCGGCGCTCGCCGCCGACGACGACTTCCACCAGGTCGCCGTGGTCGCCTCGGCCAACGAAGCGGTCCGCACCGTCCTCGAACAGTTCACCCCCGTGCTGCGCCGCGTGGAGCGCCTGCGCTTCTCCTCGCTGAGCGGTCGCGCCTCGGTCGCCCAGCACGACCGCATCGTCGACCTGTGCGCCGCGGGCGACGTGGAGGGCGCCGTGGCCGCGACCCGCGCCAACTGGGGGACCCTGCTGCCGCTCCTCGACACCGCGCCCGCCCGCGACGACCCCGCGTCCGCATCCTCCGCGGACGATTCTGCGCCCCCGGACTGACCGCCGCGGACGCGCCCGCACCCCACCGGGGGCCCACCCGCACTCCACCCGCGTCCCGCCCACTCCACCCGCGTCCCGCCCACTCCACCCGCGTCCCGCCCACGCCCCGGCAAAGGAGCACCCATGCCCCTCAGCGACTTCCCGCGCCACCCCCTCCTCTTCGGCCCGAGCCCCGTACACCCCCTCGACCGGCTCAGCGACCACCTCGGCGGCGCCCGCGTCTGGGCCAAGCGGGAGGACTGCAACGCGGGCCTCGCGTTCGGCGGCAACAAGACGCGGAAGCTGGAGTACCTGGTCCCCGAGGCGCTGCGGCAGGGCGCCGACACCCTCGTCACCATCGGCGGCGTGCAGTCCAACCACACCCGGCAGGTCGCCGCGGTCGCCGCGCACCTCGGCCTCAAGGCCGTGCTCGTGCAGGAGAGTTGGGTCGACTGGCCCGACTCGGTCAACGACCGCGTCGGCAACATCCTGCTGTCCCGCCTGATGGGCGCGGACGTACGGCTCGTCGACGCCGGGTTCGGCATCGGCGAGAAGGACAGCTGGCACCGCGCCCTCGACGACGTACGGGCCGCGGGCGGCACCCCGTACGCGATCCCCGCCGGCGCCTCCGACCACCCGCTCGGCGGCCTCGGCTTCGCCAACTGGGCCGAGGAAGTACGGCAGCAGGAAAGCGTGTTGGGCGTCTTCTTCGACACGATCGTGGTGTGCAGTGTCACCGGCAGCACCCAAGCAGGCATGATCGCGGGCTTCGCGGGCCAGGACCGCCCGCGCCGCGTCCTCGGCATCGACGCCTCCGCCAAGGCGGCCGAGACCCGCGCCCAGGTCGCCAGGATCGCCCGCGCCACCGCCGGACTCATCGGCCTCGAACGGGACCTGGCCGACGACGAGATCACCCTCCTGCCGGACTGGGCGGGCGACGCCTACGGCATCCCCGCCCCCTCCACCCTCGACGCCATCCGCCTCACCGGCCGCCTCGAAGGCGTCATCCTCGACCCCGTCTACGAGGGCAAGTCCATGGCAGCCCTGATCGACCTCGTACGCGACGGCACCATCCCCAAGGACTCCACCGTCCTCTACGCCCACCTGGGCGGCCAACCCGCCCTCAACGCCTACACCGGCGCCTTCCACTGAACCCCGCGCCCGCAAAGAACTTCGCGCTACGGCGTCCCTGCGGCGCGGTCGGGCGGTGCCGGCCGCTCAGCAGCGGCCCGACCGGGCTTGCAGCTCCTCCAGCGTGGCGGCCTCGCCGGTGGTGTCGGACAGCACCGTCTGCGTCTCCGGCTCCCTCGGCAGGTGCCGGAGCCGTGCGATCGCGGACATCGGACTCAGACCGGCCGTCCTGGCTTCCCGCAGGCGCAGCAGCCAGGGCACGGCCACCTGGAGTGCCCGGTCGCCCGCGGCATTGCGCGGCTCGTAACCGGCGGCATCGTCGCCGAGCGACACCCACAGATAGCCGAGTGTGCAGCCGTCGTCGTCGTGGACCTCCGAGAACCGCACCGGATGACGCGTCTCGTTCTCGTAGTCGTCACCGCGGACCGGGAGCTTCTCTCGCAGGGCCGTGGTGCGCACAGGAATCTCGAAGGCAGTCCAGGAATCCGGGTACTTGTCGTCGTCCGGCTGGTCCTCGAAGCCCGTTTCGTCGGGCGCGGCGTGTGGGGTGGGGTCACCGGGATACAGCGGGGCACCGAGCCGTGCGGACAGAGCCCGAAGTCCTGCCGCGAGACGCGGGGCGTGCGTGGCGTGCACGAGCGGCTGACGGTTCTTGAGCAGGTCAAGAGTGAGCCAGACGTCCGTATAGGTGGCCACGGTCAAGACCGCGGTCCCACCCGTCCACACCCCCGCGTCCACGGTGAAGACCTTTTCCGCCTGACGATCACCACTGTCGCAGCAGGGGCCGGGGCAGGACGCGGTGACGTTGGCCAGAAGCCCCTCCGGGACGTCTTCCAGCGCCTTCGGAGTCAGTACCGCCCCAGCGCCCTCGGGCAGGGAGAGCAGCGGGCATTCACCCCGGTCCAAGAGCCGCAGATCCGCCCCATTGCGATAGAGCGACCAGTCGAGATGCCCACCGCCGTGAACCAGTCCGCACGCGCGAAGCGTGTCGACGGCGTTTTTGACGACTCCGAGCGCCAGCGACTGAGCATTCTCCGTGCGCGGGCTCAACGCGAGATCCCACGACCACTCGCCGACAGGTGTTGATGTGATCACAGTATGCCCTTGGGGTCCGTTCTGCTTCCGGGCGGGATGACGATGGTGCCGTCGTCCAGGCGCACCACAAAAGTAACCCCGGTCCCCTTCCCGTTCGATCCGCCGTTGTGGATGTCCATGAGTTCATCGGGAATCCCGCGTTCTTGCCAGTCGGCTACGGTCCCCTGACCGTCCACGAGCATGATGCGGTGGTCTGCGTCGGCAAGTCTGATCTGCCTCAGGTACTTGGCGCGGGTGATTTCGTTGAAGGGCTCCTTGGGGTTGTTCAAATGCTTCATCTGGTAGGCGTACGTCCCGCTCTCATCCCGAACATGCACATCGACGTCGGCGCCACTGGGTGAGCTCTGCTCGAACGAGATCTGATCCGCGGGTATCCCGCTCTTGTGCAGCTCGTCCGCAAAGATGATCTGGTCGGTCGCCGGTACGTAATGCCCTTGGATTCCCGATCCGAGGCTTGAAACCAACTGCCCCCACCGATCACTTCCGTTGAAACGCCCGGACGCGATGATATCGGCGACCTGCCGGCCTCGCGGATCGTGGGAGAGTCTCTCGATCGCCACGTCAATGGCCTTCTGCTTGGGCCTGAGATTCCCGGGGATGTGCTTGACGGCGTCGCGCAGGCGAGTCTCCGTCTCACTACCGACGAGGAGAGGGCGCCCTTCGCCGGGGATCTCCGCCCCCTCGTGGCCTGTTCGGGGCGGTTCGTGACCGGCCGACGTCGTGGGTGCCGCCTCGTGAGAAGCCCCAGACTCCTGGTGTCCGCTGCCGTGCCCATGGCTTGAGGTTCCGTGGTGCTCCGCGCCACTGCCGCTTTCGCGAGCGGGAGGGCTGTGGTGGTCGTGCGGTCCGGTGGCGCCGCCTGGGTGCCCGCCGGTGGGGGTGTGGTCTGTGGGGGTGTGGTCTGCCGGCGGTTGGTGGCCGCGGGTGGGTGGGGTGTGGGCTGCGGTGGGGGTGTGGGGCGGGGTGTGGGTGCCTTGGGGGAGGTGGTCGGCCGTGCCGCCCGGGGCGTGCGTGGTGTGGGGTGCGCCAGTGAGGGCGGGTTCGGGGGTGGGGGTGTCGGGGGGTGTGATCTGGGCGCCGTCGGCGCGTTCGGCCGCGGTGGGTTCCTTGGGGGCGGGCAGCTCGTGGCCGTCGGGGCCGTAGAGCCTGCCGGTTTCGGGGTCGAGGACCGCCGACCTGCCGCCCCCGGCGTCCGGGAGATGGATCGGCGCACCCGCGGATGCGGGGAGGCGGACGGCGGTGTCGGGGAGGTGGGTGGGGGTGTCGATGGGGATTTTGACCGTGCCGTCCGGCAGGGCCACCGAACCGGCGGGCAGGGTGATCCGCCCGCCGGCGCCCCTGAGGCCCTTGAAGACGTCGGCGACCTTGACCACGGTGAACCTGCCCGCCTTGCCGACATA
>NZ_JBEYWC010000046.1:0-46131 GCF_040704505.1 Streptomyces sp. NPDC047002 | reverse complement strand
GCCGTGTCCGCAAAGTGAGTTGTTCGTTGGTAAGTCGTGGTGCGTCATTATGAGTTGACTGATGAGTCGTGGGCTGTCGTGGAGTCGTTGCTGCCGCGTTCTCGGATGGGGCGGCCGGTCCGGGATCGGCGGCAGGTGCTCAACGGGATCTTGTGGAAGCTGCCGACCGGGGCGGCCTGGCGGGATCTGCCTGAGTGCTACGGACCGTGGAAGACGGTCTACGAACGCTTTCGCCGCTGGTCGGCGGACGGTACATGGGACAAGCTGCTGGCCCATGTCCAGCAGCACTCCGACGCGGTCGGCGACGTCGACTGGACCCTGGTCTGCGTCGATTCCACCACTGTGCGTGCCCACCAGCACGCGGCCGGAGCCCGAAAAGGGGGCCCTGGACAGGTGAAGCCCTCGGCCGCTCCCGCGGCGGGGTGACCACCAAGATCCACCTGGCCTGCGACGGGCACGGCCGGCCCCTGGCCTTCACCCTGATCGGCGGCAACACCAACGACTGCACCCAATTCGAACCCGTCGTGGAGCGGATCCGGGTGGCCCGCCAGGGGCCGGGAAGGCCCCGCACGCGACCCGAACGGGTCGCCGCCGACAAGGGATACTCGTCCCGGAAAATCCGCGCCTACCTGCGTAAACGCGGAATCGCCTGCACGATTCCCGAACGCATCGACCAGATCAACGGCCGACTGCGACGCGGCGAAAGGCTCTGCCGCCTCGACCCCGTCTCCTACCGACGCCGCAACGTCGTCGAACGCTGCTTCGGCCGACTCAAACAAAACAGAGCCCTCGCCACCCGCTACGACAAACGAGCCGTCCACTACCAAGCCATGGTCACCATCGCCTGCCTACAACTCTGGCTCCCATGACTTTGCGGACACGGCCTAGCGCGGCGGGACACGAGGCGTGGCCGCAAGAGCGGCAGCCACCGTACGGACCGAGGCGTTCTCGAACATCCGCGCCAGGGGCAGCTCGCTGCCGAACTCCTGGGGCAGCTGCTGCCGGATGGCGATGAGCTGCACGGAGTCAGCCCCAAGACCGAAGAGATTCTCCGTGACGCTGACGTGGTCACACCCGAGCATCTTGGCGACGATCGCCGCGACCCGCGCCTCCGTATGAGATCCAGGCTCGACCGCCTCGGCGGCGGTCCCGGGTTCACCGGCCAGTTCCTCCAGTCGGCGACGGTCGACTTTGCCCTGGCCGGTCAGCGGTAGCTCGTCGATCAACCGGATCCTGCTCGGCACCATGTGCGCGGGCAGCGCGTTCATCGCGAGCTTGCGTAGCCGGCCGACCAGTTCGGCCGGCTACGCCGCCCAAGGCGACGCGACGCTGGCGTCCGTGGCCTCGTCCGCTTCCGCAAGCCCCACTCCGCCGAGCAGGCTGTGCAGCAGCACCTCGTCCTCGCCGAGGGCGAAGAGGCTACGCAACGGTTTCTCGTCCCGCAGCAGGCCGATCTGGCACAACCCGAGCGGTCCCTCGGTGGCCGACTCGGCCAGCAGTTGACTCATCGCGCCCGCCTCGATGAGGCAGAAGTGGTGGGCGCGCCGCCCGTACATCTGCTCGACCTCGGCCATCGGGCCGACGAGGAGCAGGAGGAACGCGGCCGAGGAGAAGGCGTCCTGGTTCATCGAGAGATGTATGGACGCCGGCAACTCGGCACCACTGCGCACGATGCGCAACTGCTGTGCCAGTGGGTCGTAGTAGTAGGTGCCGCCGGGCAGTCCGCCCACTCGCCCGGGGTGGACGTAGACGTAGGTCCGCACCGGGTACAGCGACCCGGCCGAACCGTACCGGTACTTCGGCACCGGGCGGTGTTCGGCGCCCACGGCCCGCAGGCAGTTGAGCAGACGGGCGAGTTCGGCCAGCGGAACCTCGGTCGCCGCGAACCGCCGGTGGCTGCGCCGCCGGTTCCACCGACGATCGGCCCGCTCCGGGTCAGGGAAGTCGGGCAGTCCGACCGCCGGAGAGGTCAGGTCGGTACGCCGGCCAGGCTGGGCCACGGTGACGGCCGCACGGTGGGCGGCATCGGTGATCACGTCGCCGAGCAGGCTCTGGTGCTCTGCACCGTCACCGATGGCTTCCTGGGCCGGGGCCGGCCGTTGCGCACGGTCCGGCACGACGAACGTGGTGAGGTAGCGGTGGTGGCGGGGCCCGGCGGCAGTGGTGACCGCCCTGGCGACCGCCGGGTGCTGGGCGAGCGTGGCGTCGATCTCGCCGAGCTCGATCCGGAAACCACCGATCTTGACCTGACTGTCCGTCCCAGGAACTCGATCGTGCCGTCCGGCCGCCACCGCCCCAGATCCCCGGTGCGATAAAGCCGCTCCCCGGACACGGGGTGGGTGATGAACCGCTCCGCCGTGCGTACGTGGTCGCGCCAGTACCCCTCGGCCAGCCCCAGGCCGCCGATGTACAGCTCGCCGGCCACCCAGACCGGGCAGTGCTCCAACCGGTCGTCGAGGACGTGGAAGCGCTGATTGGTCAGCAGCCGGCCGTATGGGATGGAGTCCCATTCGGGGTCGACCTCGCCGATTTCATGGGCAATGGACCAGATGGCGGCCCCGGTGGCCCCGCCCAGCGAGATAAGCCGGCACCCGGGCGACCACGCGCGCCAGCGGTCGGGCAGACCGACGGGGATCCAGTCACCGGACCACAACGCCACCCGGACACCGGGCAGCGCGGCGCCCTGCCGCCCGTCGGCTCCCAGATGGGAGACGACCATTTCCGCGACCGCGGGCACGCTGTTCCACACCGTCACCCCGTGCTCGGCCGCCAGCTCCAGCCAGTGTTCCGGATCCCGCTGCGCACCCGGACGCGGCAGCACCAGCCGGCCGCCCGCCCCCAGCACTCCGAACACATCGAACACGCTCAGGTCGAAACTCAGCGACGACAGGCCCAGCACCGCGTCGTCGGCCCCGATGCCGAACCGGTAGCAGACGTCCGTGCAGGTGTTCGGCGCCGCCTGATGCGGGACCGCCACACCCTTGGGCGCGCCGGTGGAACCGGAGGTGAAGATCACGTAAGGCCTGTTCGACCGCGGCGTTCGGCTGGTACGGCTCGGCGAAGTCCCGCTCCACGCAGTGGTCCGGGACGCCCAGGCCGCGGCGCCGGAGGACGCAGAGCGCCGCGTCGTACAGACTCGGTGCCCGCAGCACGGCCATGACCTGCTCGTACACCCAGCCCACCGGCCGGTACGGTTCCGCCATCCGGTGCGCCTTGTTGCCGAGCGCGAATTCGAGTTGCCGGTACATGTAGGACTGGACACCCGAGGCCGAGCCCCAGTTGGTCGCGGAAGGCCGCGAACTCCGTCGGCGTGATGGTGCTCAGCGACTCCCACGTCGTCGTGAGCACCCGCTGGACGCCCTCGACCCGCCGCAGGTGACGAAGGGCCTCGTCGAGGTCGTCCGCCAGCAGCAGGTCCCATATCCGGTTGACCTCGGTGAACAGCAGCTTGAACAGCAGTTCCTGGATCTGGCCGGTGATGCAGAACGGCAGTTCGGCGGGTTCGCCGGTGCGCGGGTGCTGGAGATCGAGCAGGACGTCCACGTGGTGGTACCCGATGTAAGCCGTGCTCTCGGAGTCGTTCGCGGCAGCGGAGTCGAGCATCGGCTCGCCGCCGGTGCTCTCCGCCCGTCGCCGTCGTTCCTCCTCGGTCAGCGGGGCGTAGGAGCGTGGGGCCGTACGCTCCGGCGTCATCGCGACATCAACTCCCGTCGAGTGTGGGCCGGCAACGCCGGACCGAGGGGCCGGTGAGGTGGACGAGGCCACGAAGCCCTGGCCGGAGCATCGCACGCCGGCGCGGAGACCGATCGGCAATCTTTCGCTTCTCATTCACCGGCGGGTTTCCGGTCCTCGTCGCCCCCCGTGTCCGCCTGTCCTGGGGCACCGGCAGTGATCAGACCCGCCAGCTCGGCGATCGTCGGACCGGCGTAGAGCTCCTGCGGGTCGATCTCGACGCCCGTGCGGGCGCTGATCTCCACGATGATCCGGACGGCCATCAGCGAATGACCGTCCAGCTCGAAGAAGTCGTCGTCGACTCCGACGGGGGACGTCCGGGCCAGATCGCCCCACATCTCGGCGAGCCACTGCTCCACGGGAGTGCCGGGGCCGCGGTAGTCCGAACTCAGGTCCCCCCGGCCCGGCGGCTCGTACGCGCTCAACGCGTCCCGGTCGACCTTGCCGTTCGCCGTCAGCGGCACGGCCTCCAGCCACACCAGGGTCCCCGGGACCATGTACGGGGGGACAGGGTTCCCAGGTGCGTGCGCAGGTGCTCGGAGACCAGCGGTTCGTCGGCCACGTAGAACCCGACGAGGGACCGCTCGCCCCCCGACGGCGTGGCGACCACCACGGCGTCCGTCACGTCCGGGTGCGCCCGCAGGGTGTGTTCCACGTCGCCCGGTTCGATTCGGAAGCCGCGGACCTTGATCTGCCGGTCCTCCCGTCCATGGAAGTCGAGCACCCCGTCCGCACCGCGGGATCCGAGATCTCCGGTGCGGTACATGCGGCCCCCCGGAACCGCCGAGAACGGGTTCGCCACGAACCGCTGGGCGGTCAGCGCCGGATCGTTGAGGTAGCCGTGCGTTAGACCGGCGCCGGCGGCGCAGATGTGGCCCTCCTGCCCGTCCGCCGCCATCCCGACGGCGTCGTCGAGCACGTGGACCTCGGTGCCGTCGATCGCCGGTCCGATCGGCACCCGCGGCGCCGTGACCGGCTCGACGAGGGCCGCGCAGCAGGTGAACGTGGTGTTCTCGGTGGGGCCGTAGCCGTTGATCAGCGCCGTGCCCGGGAGATCCGCCATGGCGGCGTTGACCGACTCCACCGACAGCACGTCGCCGCCCGCGAGCAGGAACCTGAGGCCGCGCAGCCGGGGCGTGAGACCCGAGGCGACCAGGTGGTGGAACAACCCAGCGGTCAGCCACAGGATCGTGACGCCCTCGGCGCTGACCAGGTCGGCGAGGCCCCCCAGGGGAAGCTGGTGCGCCGGCGCCACCACCAGCCGTCCGCCGTTGAGGAGGGGCCCTCAGATCTCCAGGGTCGAGGCGTCGAAGGCGACGGGGGCCAGTTGCAGGAAGACGTCGTCGGACCTGATCGGCAGATGACCCGCTCCGACGACCAGCCGCACGATCGCCCGGTGCGGCACCATGACGCCCTTCGGTGTTCCGGCCGACCCGGAGGTGTAGGCGATGTAGGCCGTGCTCTCCGGCGACGTACGGGCCGCGGGGCGCGTCGCCGGCCGTCGCGCAGCGCAGGCCCGCAGCTCCGGCAGCGGGTACCACGGCGGCTCCCCGTCCGTGGCGGACGGCGGCTCGTCGTCGGTGACGACCAGCGCCGGACGGGCGTCGAGCAGGACCGCCGTCCGGCGATCCGCCGGCAGGTGGTGGCCGAGCGCCAGGTAGACGCCCCCCGCCTTGAGGACGGCCAGCAGGGTGACGACGAGATCGGCGGAGCGGCGCACAAGCAGTGCCACCGGGACCTCGGTGCCCACCCCTCGGGCGCGCAGTTCGTGAGCCAGCCGGTTCGTCCGGCGGTCCAGTTCCGCGTAGGTGAGCCGACCACCGGCGTCGCACACCGCGATCGCCTCCGGACGCCTCGCCGCCTGCCGTTCGAAGACCTCGACGACGGTTACCGCTGTGCCGGACATGCAGGGTCCCTTCCTCGTGCGCCGGGCGGCCCGGTCCTCGCTGCGGGGCGTGCTCCCGGAACGCCCGGCGCCACGCGGAGTCCGTCGTGACGAGGTCGACCCGCCGTCGCGGGGACACCGCGTCACTCGCCGTGCAGTGGGGTGATGTTGTGGGTGAACCGGAACAGGTTGTGCGGGTCGTGCAGCGTCTTGACGCGTCGCAGCCGCCCGTAGTCCTCGGCCGCGAAGAGTTCCCGCACCTGTTCCTGGGAGACCGGGGCGCCGTCGTTGTAGAGGGAGTTGAGGCTGCGGCCGACGGTCCAGGGCTTCAGGGCGTCGTAGACGCGCTGATGTACCGGCCGGGCGACCGTGGACGGCGCGGCGGTGCCTCCGGTCATCACCCGCAGCAGGTAGGCGGCCTCCCGGCCGCCGACCGCGCCCGCGTCGGGGGGCCGGCGGGCGAAGGCCCCGCCGAGGTGGCGGATCTCCAGGATGCAGGGCACGGCCGCATCGGGCCCGGCCACGTCCACGACGGTCCGCAGCGCCGCGGGGTCGAGTTCGCGCAGCAGGACGTTCCCGCCGAAGTAGGCGTGCGGGACGCGCGGGTCCTGGTAGATGGTGCCCGCCTGCGTGTACGGCATCTCCCGGACGGTGTCGGACAGCCGGGGGCCGAGCGCCCGCAGGGGGGCCACGAGCCGTTCGCCCTCCTCGGCGGAGCCCGTGAAGGCGATCCGAACGTGTGCGGCGTAGCGTCCGTGCAGCGGCTCGGGGACGGACGGCCACGGCGGACAGGTCATGAGGCAGATCGAGGAGGTGAGTTCCTCGGGCAGCGTCAGGGTCCACGCCCGGTAGGCGTCCAGCAGGTCGAGGGGGCGGTCCGCGGCGAAGTGGAGGGCGCCGCCGTAGAGCCGTGTCACTGGCACGAGGGCGGTCTCGACGGCGGTGACGGCGCCGAAGTTGCCGCCGCCACCGCGCAGCGCCCAGAACAGGTCGGGGTCGGAGCCGGCCGTGACGTGACGCAGCGCGCCGTCCGCGGTGACGATGTCGACGGCGCGGACGTGGTCGCTGGCGTACCCGGTCAGGCGGCCGAGCAGGCCGATGCCGCCGCCGAGGAGGTAGCCGACGACGCCGACGTGTGGGGCCGAGCCGTTGACGGGAGCCAGACCGTGCGGGGCGGCCCGCTCGATGACCTCTCCCCATACCACGCCGGCCTGGGCCGTGACGGTTCCGGCCGCCGCGTCCACCGCGACGGCCTTCATCCGGCGAGTGCTGATGAGGACGCCCTCGCCGTCCAGGGCGGTGACGATGCCGTGTCCGGTGGACTGCACGGCGACGGGCAGCCTCCGCTCGGCGGCGAAGCGGACCGCGGCGCGCACGTCCTCGGGGCGGGTGGCGCCGACTACGGCGGCAGGGCGGTGCCGGAGGCCGGTCTGGAAACCGGAGCGTTCCTCGTCGTACTCCCGGCTGCCGGGCAGGAGGACGGGTCCTCGCACCTCGGCGGCCAGCGTCTGCACGTCCACGCTCATCCGTTGTTCTCCTTCCGTGGACGGCGTGGACACCGCCCCGCGAGTGCCGCTCGGCCGACAGGTCCGCTACCGCAGGGACGAGTTCTCCTGCACCCAGTGGAAGCCGCGGCTGACCAGCGGGAAGGTGGTGAGGTCGCGGCGGCGCAGGTGCAGGCGGTGGTGGCGGCCGTCGACCTCGCCGTCCAGGATCAGGAGATCGTCGGCCGGGCGCTCGAAGGCGAACGTCACCTGCCACTTCGGATCGGCCATCTTGGTCAGGGCGACCGAACGGGCGTTCATGTCGATCGACGCCATGCAGGGGTCGAGCGAGTCGTCCATGTGCTGGATGGCCACGGCGTCCACGGCGTCCACGACGATCCGGCGCCAGCGCCGGTCGTCGGTCGTCACGGGCGGGATCTGCTCGCCGTCCACGGAGAAGCCGGTGACGTCCCAGACGCCGTACAGCTCGGGCTTCTCCCGGCCGCCCCCGTGGTTCTTCCAGAACGCCCAGTCGTTGCGCAGTTGCGCGCCGAGGAGCAGGAGTCCGGCCCCGGCCTGGAGGGCGGTGGCGATGCGGTTCGCCCGGCGGGAACGGAAGAGATCCGTGGGGGCGGCCGCGGGGAGCGGGCGCTGCGTGAACGCGGCGTCGGCCAGGCGAGGCGTGTGCGGGGCCAGCAGAAGCAGGCCGAGCACGAGCAGGTGGAAGGAGTGGACCTTGACGGGGACGTCGAAGGTCATGTTGAGCAGCAGGACCTGCGACATCTCCACCGCGCACAGCAGCGCGCCCAGCGGCGCGGTACGCGGCACGATGAGCAGCAGCCCGCCCGTGATCTCGGCGCAGCCGAGCAGTATCTGGTACGGCTTCGAGGATCCCGTCTGCGCCCACAGCAGGCTCATCGGGGTGAGGCCGCCGAGCGGCTCGACGAGCTTGGACGGTGGCAGCTGGAACTGGAGGGGGACGGCCTTGGCCGCGCCGTAGGAGAACATCTGTCCCGCGAGGCAGAAGCGGGCGGCCAGGCGGAACCACTTGTCGAGGGCGGCACGGTCCGTCCGGCGCCGGTCGAGCACGGACCAGACCGGGGTGGCCGCAGCGGCGCCCGCGAGCCAGCAGAGCTGTCCCGCCCAGGTGTGCGGGTCGTCGCCGCCGTCGAAGCGGTCGCCCAGCTCCCTGCCGAGGACCCGGACGGACATCCAGTTCCGCACCGGGCGTATCGCCCAGCGTTTCGCCCAGGCGTCGGCCGCTTCCTGCAGATGCCCCATTCCGCCCCCGCGCAGGGCCAGATAGACCTGCGGGCTGGTCAGGCAGTACAGGCCGGCGTAGACGCAGCCGAACCGGTAGGCGGTGCGGGCGGCCCCGGCCCAGTTCGGCGGGGCCGGGGAGGTGCCGGCCGGTGGGAAGGCGCGTCTCGTCGCCCGGCCGGCCGGTGAAGACACAACGGTCCGCAGCCACTTGTCTACTCGCACCTTCATCATTGATCACCTTCTCAGGCGCCGTCTTCGGCGGTCGCGGTCAGCTACGGCGGAAACGTCCGAGCCAGGCGTGCACGTCGAGGAGTTCCGACGTGGTCGGAATGATGCCGCGCAGGAGAGCCTCGTCGATCGACTCGACCGTCCAGCCGTCGGCGAAGCCGTCGCGTAGGTGGTCGGCGGAGCGCTTGAGGGCGGGCGGCTCGTCGTTGTCCGGGAGCGGTGCCGGTATATCCTTTATGGCCTCGGCGAGCCGCACCTGCATCTCCGCGGAACCCCGGTCGCTGATCGAGAGGATGTGCACCACCGCCCCCGGGGGGCAGGCCCGGTGCAGGGCCGCCGCGTAGGCGCGCAGCGTGTCGCCCTCGAAGGTGTGGGCGAGTCCGGAGTCGATCACGGTGTCGAAACACCCTTCGTATCCCTTGAGGTCGAGGGCGTCGGCGACTTCGAAGACGGCGCCGAGCCCGCGGGCGGCGGCCTTGTCCCGGGCGAGGGAGATCGCCGTCGGGGACAGGTCCAACCCCGTCACCGCGTAGCCCTTGCCCGCCAGGTGGAGGGCGTCCTCGCCGGTGCCGCAGCCGGCGTCGAGCACCGTGCCGCGGACGAGCCCCGCTTTCTCCAGAGCGACGTAGGCGGGTTGGGGCGCCCCGATGTCCCACGGCGGTCGCTCGCCGAACGGGCTCTCCCCGCGGTAGACGGCGTCGAACACCTCGGTCATCGCCGCGGGACCGTCGGGTGCGCCGGCAGTTTCAGTCATGGCTGCCATGATTGCGTCGCGCCCCGGCGTCTCCTCGCTCTCTTGCGGACTTCTGTCACGGAGGCGTCGCCCGCCGGTCAGCGGGAGCCGTACTTGCGGACCGCGAGCGGGGCGAACACCGCGATCAGGCCGACCGACCAGGCCACGGTCTGCAGGACGTAGCTGGTCGCCGGGCCCCGGGTGAACAGTGCGCGCAGCGCGTTGACCGCCGCCGTCATGGGGCTGTGGGCGGCGTACGCCTCCAGCCAGCCCGGCATCGTGCCGGTCGGTACGAACGCCGAGGAGATCAGGGTGAACGGGAAGATCCACACCCCGCCGACCGCCTGGGCGGCTTCCGCGCTGCGCACCAACAGCCCGAGGTAGGCGGCGAACCACGACACCGCGTAGCCGAACAGCAGCAACAGCAGCAGGCCGGCCAGCGCGGGCACGAGGCCGTTGCGGAACCGGAAGCCGACCAGCAGGCCCACTCCCACGGTCACCCCGGCCACGCCGATGTTGCGGAAGATCTCCGACAGCGTGCGTCCGATCAGCACGGCGGTACGGCTCATCGGCATCGACCGGAAGCGGTCCATGAGGCCCTCGTGCATCTCGGCGGCGATCCCGATGGTGGTACCGGCGGCGGAGCCGTAGAGCGCCATCTGGACGAGGATGCCGGGCAGCAGGAACTGGGCGTAGCGTTCGCCGCCGACGTCGATGGCGCCGCCGAAGACGTACGTGAACAGCAGGATGAACATCACCGGCTGGACCAGTGAGAACATCACCAGTTCGGGGCTGCGCAGTACGTGCCGTACGTTGCGCAGGGTCATTTGCCACACGTCGGAGAACCACCACGCGAGGGCGTTGCCCGACGGCGTGTACGACGTGCCGCTCTCCCGGGTCAGAGTGGTGGAGGTCATGGCCGCCCGGTTTCCTTCCCACTGTTGCGCCGGTCGGTGCTGTGATCGGCGGATCGGCCCGTCACGGCGAGGAAGACGTCATCGAGAGTGGGCCGGCGGAGCGCCACGTCACCTATCGCGATCCCCGACTCCTTGAGCAGGTGAAGCAGGTCGGGCAGTGTGCCGCCGTCGGACAGCGGCGCGTGGACCTGCATCTTCTCGGGGTCGGCGACCGGGTCGGTGCCCAGCCGCTCCCGCAGGATCCGGACCGTCCGCTCCATGGCTCCCGTGTCGAGGAGTGTGATGCCGACCCGGTCGGGGCCCGCCTGTGCCTTCAGCTCGTCCGGGATGCCGCTGACGATGACCGTGCCCCGGTCGATGACGGAGAGGGAGTCGGCAAGCTGGTCCGCCTCCTCCAGGTACTGCGTGGTGAGCATTACGGTCGTTCCGTCCGCGACCAGTTCGCGCACGAGCCGCCACACCTCCATACGGCTGCGCGGATCGAGGCCGGTGGTCGGCTCGTCGAGGAAGACGAGCCCGGGCCGCGCCATGAGGCTGGCCGCGACGTCGAGCCGGCGCCGCATCCCGCCCGAGTACGTCTTGGGCTGCCGGTCGGCCGCGTCCTCCAGGCCGAAGCGTTCCAGCAGTTCGCTCGCGCGTGCCCGGCAGTCGTACTTCGACAGCCGGAACAGCCTGCCGATCATGTGCAGGTTCTCGCGCCCGGTGAGCAGTTCGTCGACGGCGGCGTACTGGCCGGTGAGCCCGATCATCGACCGGACCCGCCGGGGGTCGCGGCGCACGTCCACGCCAAACACCTCGGCCACTCCCTCGTCCGGCGCGATGAGGGTGGCCAGGATCCGGACGGTGGTGGTCTTGCCGGCGCCGTTGGGGCCGAGCAGGCCGTGCACCGTGCCCTTGGGTACCGTGAGTTCGAGACGGTCGAGTGCGGTGAGCGAGCCGAAACGCTTGCACAGTCCGACCGTTCTGATCGCTGCTGGCATCTGCCGTGATTCCTTTCCTGGTCCGACGCGCCCTGGGCTGGGGGTCGGCGACCTGGTTCAGTGGTGCACGGCACCGAGCAAGGCCGACATGTGGATGGCGTCGGCGGCCGCCGCGCCCGCCGCGGTCGACGCGGTGACCGACTGTTTCCAGCGACTGGTCAGGTCCCCGGCCGCGTACAGGCCCGGCACGCTGGTGCACTGGGAGGCGTCGACGCCGACGAAGCCGGCGTCGTCGACCGTCAGCTTCAGTTCTTCCGCCGCCCGCTGCACGACGGGCTGCTGCCGCTGTCGCGGCGTCCACACCAGGGTCTGCCGCTCCAGGACCCTGCCGTCGGCCAACTCGATGCCGTACAGGGACCCTTCACGGTGGTGCAGGCGGCGGACCGTTCCCGTGACGACGTCCCCTCTTCTGCTGCGCGCGGTCGCGCGAGCGGTCTCCAGGCCGGGCATCGACTCCTGGCAGATCGCGATCGTGTCCTCGCTCCAGGCGCGGAAGGCAACGGCCGACAGTCCCGCGAGTTCCGCGTTGTCGGCGACCGTCGCCCAGCGCCGGCCGGCGTTCTCCTCACCGAGGCAGAACGGGCAGTGAATCACGCTGCGGCCCCAGCACTCCGCGAAGCCGTCCACGTCGGCCGGATGGACGTCGACGACACCGGTCGCGAGCAGGACGGTTCGGGCCTCGACGGTCTCACCGCCGCCGAGGGCGACCCGGAAGCCTCCGCCGGGAGCGGAGGACACGCTGTCGGCGTCGCCCTCCAGCCGCTCCACGGTCGTGTAGCGGGAGAGTTCCCGCCAGGCGCGTTCCCGGAACTCGGCGGGAGTGACGCCGTCCATTCCGATGTGGCCGTGTACGCCTGCCGACGCGCTGTTGCGCGGTGCCCGGGGGCTGTCCACGACGATCACCGGGTGTCGGTATCTGGCCAGGCCGAGTGCCGCGGTGAGCCCGGCGGGGCCGGCTCCCACGATCACGGTGGTGTGGTCGGCGTGCGAGGACATCGGTCTGATCCCTTCCGTCGGGTGGCATGGACGGGGTCCGTCCACCGTGGGAGCGGTCCGGCAGGTGCTCGGTGTGGGAACGCCGGAATCGGATGTCGGCGGGCGGAAGCCGTCGGCCCGCATTGTCGTCGCCGCCGCGGTGGTGGGAAGGTGCGGGCGAAAGAGGTGAGCCAGACAGTCGTGCGCCTGCGCGGCACGGGCGATGCCGGCTTTCCGCCCGGGCACGAGCCGGCCGCGGTCGACGCCCCCGCCCCGAGTCACCAGGCGGGGGCAGGCGCAGGGCCGCGTCGGGTCAGGCGCCGACGTACTGGGCGAGGTGCTCGCCGGTGAGGGTGGAACGGGCGGCGACAAGATCGGCGGGCGTGCCCTCGAAGACGATCCGGCCGCCGTCGTGTCCGGCGCCGGGACCGAGGTCGATGATCCAGTCGGCGTGCGCCATGACCGCCTGGTGGTGCTCCACGACGATGACCGTCTTGCCGGCGTCCACCAACCGGTCGAGCAGGGCGAGCAGTTGCTCGACGTCGGCCAGGTGCAGGCCGCTGGTCGGCTCGTCGAGGATGTAGACGCTGCCCGCTCCGCCCATGTGGCCGGCGAGCTTCAGCCGCTGCCGCTCGCCGCCGGAGAGAGTGGTGAGCGGCTGGCCGAGGCTGAGGTAGCCCAGGCCGACCTCGGCGAGCCGGTCGAGGACGGTGCACGCGGCCGGTGTCCATGCCTCACCGCTGCGGAAGAACTCGGCGGCCTCGGCCACCGGCATCGCGAACACCTCGCTGATGTCCCGGCCGCCGAGCCGGTACTGGAGCACCGAGGACTGGAACCGCTTGCCCTCGCAGTCCTCGCAGGTGGTGGCGGTGCCGGCCATGATCGCCAGGTCGGTGTAGATGACCCCGGCGCCCTTGCAGGTGGGGCAGGCGCCCTCGGAGTTGGGGCTGAACAGGGCGGGCTTGACCCCGTTGGCTTTGGCGAACGTCTTGCGGATCGGTTCGAGCATGCCCGTGTAGGTGGCCGGGTTGCTGCGCCGGGAGCCCTTGATGGGCGACTGGTCCACCGTGACGACGCCGTCGCGGCCCGCCACCGAGCCGTGGATCAGGGAGCTCTTGCCGGAGCCCGCGACTCCGGTGACCACGGTGAGCACGCCGAGCGGGATGTCCACGTCGATGTCACGCAGGTTGTGGGCGTCGGCGCCGCGCACCTCCAGCACACCGGACCGCTCGCGCACGGTCGGCTTCAGGGAGGCCCGGTCGTCCAAGTGCCGTCCGGTGACGGTGCCGGCGGCCCGCAGGCCCTCGACCGTGCCCTCGAAGACCACCTCGCCGCCCTTGGTGCCGGCGAGGGGGCCCAGGTCGACGACGTGGTCGGCGATCACGATCGTCTCCGGCTTGTGCTCCACGACCAGCACGGTGTTGCCCTTGTCCCGCAGGCGCAGCAGCAGGTCGTTCATCCGCTGGATGTCGTGCGGGTGCAGGCCGACGGTGGGCTCGTCGAAGACGTAGGTGACGTCGGTGAGCGCAGAGCCCAGATGGCGGACCATCTTGACGCGCTGGGCCTCACCGCCCGAGAGCGTGCTCGAGGACCGGTCGAGCGAGAGGTAGCCCAAGCCGATCTGGACGAACGAGTCGAGGGTCTGGCCGAGCACCGTGCACAGCGTCCTGACCGACGGATCGGTCAGACCGCGGACCCAGGCCGCGAGGTCGCTGATCTGCATGGCGCAGGCGTCGGCGATGCTGATGCCGTCGATCTTCGCGGACCGGGCGGTCTCGCTGAGCCGGGTGCCGTGGCACTCGGGGCAGGCGGAGAACGCCACCGCCCGTTCCACGAAGGCACGGATGTGCGGCTGGAGCGTCTCCTTGTCCTTGGACAGGAACGACTTGCGCACCCGCTCGAGGAGTCCCTCGTAGGTGGTGTTGACGCCCTTCACCTTGACCTTGACCGGGTCCCGGTGCAGGAGGTCGTGCCGTTCCTGTTCGGTGTAGTCGCGGATCGGCTTGTGCGGGTCGAGGAAGCCCGACTCGGTGAACGACTGCACCACCCAGCCGTCGGGTTTCCAGCCGGGGACTGTGATCGCGCCGTCCGCGAGCGACTTGGAGTCGTCGAACAGCTGGGCGGGATCAATGTCCGAGACGGTGCCCATGCCCTCGCACCGCAGGCACATGCCGCCGACGACGCTGAAGCCCTTCTCGATCTTCTTGCCGTTCACCACGAGGACACCCGACGCGTCGGCCGAGGCGACGTTGAAGGCGAACGCCTTCTGCGAGCCGATGTACGGCTTGGCCAGCCGGCTGAAGAGGATGCGCAGCAGGGTGCCCGCGTCGGTGGCGGTGCCGACCGTGGAGCGCAGGCTGGTGCCCATCGGCTGCTGGTCGACCAGGATCGCGGTGGTCAACCCGTCGAGCAGGTCGACCTCGGGCCGCGCCAGGGTGGGCATGAAGCCCTGGATGAAGGCGCTGTACGTCTCGTTGATCAGCCGTTGCGACTCCGCGGCGATCGTGTCGAACACCAGGGAGCTCTTGCCCGAGCCGGAGACTCCGGTGAACACGGTCAGGCGTCGTTTGGGGATCTCCACGTGCACGTTCTTGAGGTTGTTCTCACGTGCCCCGTGCACACGGATCATGTCATGGCTGTCGGCGGCACACAGCGCAGCGGGCTGGGTGCCCGTCTCCGTGCCGACCGTCATGGTGTCCCTCCCCTTTGTCGGACGCGGCACGCCTTCGTCATGCGACGTGGTGACGAGTTCCTGAACGTCCCGGTTCATGGGCTCAAGCGTATACCTGCAAAGTCGGTTGAGAGTTTTGGTGAGGCAACGCGGATTTTTCTGGATAGAGTCTCAAACCGTGAAGTACCTGCGTCCATACGACCTCGCCCGTGAGCACGGCATTTCCACCCAGGCGGTCCGCAATTACGAGCGGGACGGGTTCATCCCGCTCGCCCGGCGGACCGCGTCCGGCTACCGCACCTACACCGAGGTCCACGCGGCGGCCCTGCGCGCCTATCTGGCGCTCGTGCGGGCATACGGATACGCCACGGGCGGCGAGATCATGCGGTCGCTCAACACCGGCGACCTCGACGCCGCGCTGACCGCCGTCGACCGCGGCCACGTCCAGCTGCTGCGCGACCGGAGCACGCTGGACGCGGTGGGGCGGGCCGTGGAGCACCTCACGCGTGGGCCCGCCCTCACCGAGCACACCTCCTCCGCCAGCGGCGAGCCGCTCAGCATCGGCGAACTCGCGCGCCGCCTGGGGGTGACCGCGGCGACCCTGCGGAACTGGGAGGCGGTGGGCGTCCTCGCCCCCGCCCGGGAGCCGGTCACCGGCCACCGTTCGTTCGGCGCCACGGACGTACGCGACGCCGAACTGACCCATCTGCTGCGGCGCGGGGGCTACCCGCTGGAACACATCCGCACGGTGGTCCGGCAGATCCGCACGGCCGGCGGCACCGAGGCGCTGTCCGCCGCCCTCGAGGACTGGCGGCGACGGCTCACGGCCCGTGGCGTGGCCATGCTCGACGCGGCGGCCCGTCTCGGTGGGTACGTGACCCTCCTGGACATCGCCCCGGCCGGACCGCCGGCCGCCGGGGAACCCGCTCCCGCGCCGGAATCCCCATCGACGGTTTGAGACCTCCCGATCCGGCGGATCCAGTCGCGGCGCCGACGGCACCGCCGTAAGCCTCAACGAGTCTTTCAATGATTCGATTGACAGACATGAGAAAGGACTTCCACGGCCTTCCCGTGGCCTCGTGCGCCGTACTGGCGCTCGGCGAGCCCACCCACCGGGAACCCGCCTTCGGGTGGGTACGCAACGAGCTGTTCGTCCGGCTGGCCCGCCTCGGTTTCCGCTCGATCGCCCTGGAGACCGACCGCGTGGCCGCGCTGCGCGTCGACGACTTCCTCAAGGGCGGCGACGGCGATCTCGACGAGGTGGTGCGGGAGGGTTTCTCCCACGGCTTCGGCGACCTGGAGACCAACCGGTGCCTCGTCGCCTGGATGCGCGACCACAACGCGGGCCTGCCGCCGGAGGAGCAGCTGACCTTCCACGGCTTCGACCTCCCGACGGAGACCACCAGCGCCCCCAGCCCGCGGCGCTGTCTGGAGCAGGCCCGTGACTACCTGGGGCTCGACCTCGACCTGACCGCGCTGTCCGGCCCGGACGAGCGGTGGAGCCGTACGGAGGCGGTGATGGACCCGGCCATGTCGGTCGGCGCCACGCCCGAGGCCGAGCGGCTGCGGTCCCTCGCCGACGACATGCTCACCCTGCTCCACGCCAACGCCGCCGACCGGATCGCGCAGACCTCGCGCGCGGAGTGGCTCCGGGCCAGGATCCACCTCACCGCCGGCCTCGGTCTGCTGCGCTACCACCGGCAGGCGGCCCAGCGCATGGAGAACAACGCCCGGCTGTCCCGGCTGTTCTCCACCCGGGACGCGCTCATGGCGCAGAACCTGCTCGACATCCGCAGCATCGAGGGCCGCCGGGGCGCGACGCTGGTCTTCGCCCACAACGTGCACCTCCAGCGGACCCCGAGCAGCTGGAGCATGGGAGACCTGCGGGTCGACTGGCCCGGGGCAGGCACCATCGTGGCACCGCTGCTGGGCGAGCAGTACGTCTTCGTCGCCGGCAGCCTGGGCCGCAGCGAGGCCATCGGGCTGGGCGACCCCGAGCCGGGCACCTACGAGAGCGTTCTGCAGGACCGCGTGACCGATTGGGCCCTGGCCTCCACCGGCACGGTCACCGCCGCCCGGACCCGGACGGACACCACCCCGCAGCAGGGCTACTTCCCGCTCGACCAGGGCCTCTGGGACACCACCGACGCGGTCCTGCACGTCCGTGACGGCGCCGCCGTCACCGGGTCGGGGGACCTCCTGCGCGCCCTGGCCGGTGCCGGGAGCGCGCTCTGACAGAGACGGGAAGGATTCGCGGGCTCCCCGGGCGCCGGGGATTAGATTCGCCGTCGATCAGGGAGCCTCCCGAAGGAGCTGACCGCACTTGAACACGGTTCCTGAACTGTTCGAGTCAATCGTCGCCCGACGGGGCACGGAGCCCGCGCTCATCGACGCGGAGGGCACCCTCGGGTACGCGGAGCTGAACACCCGGATCAACCGGCTCGCCCGCAGGCTCATCGCCCACGGTGTCGGCCCCGACTCGCTCGTCGCGGTCGCGATGCCCAAGTCGCGGGAACTGATCGTGGCGATCATGGCGGTGCTCAAGGCCGGCGGCGCCTACCTCCCGCTCGACCCGGAGTATCCGGCGGAACGCCTGGCGTTCATGGTGTCCGACGCGCGGCCGGTGCTGCTGCTGCGGTCCTCCTCGGTGGCGCCGCTCGACGCGGGCCCGGAGGAACTCGTCCTCGACGACCCGGCGTTCCGTGCCGCGTGCGCGGCCGGGCCGGGGCACGACGTCTCCCAGGACGAGCGCCGCTCCGTCCTGCGCCCCGATCACCTGATGTACGTCATCTACACCTCGGGGTCGACCGGAACGCCCAAGGGTGTCGCGGTGCCGCACAGCGGGGTCCGCGACATGGCCGCCACCCAGGCAGCCTTCCTGCGGGCGGGGCCGGGCGACCGCGTGCTCCAGTGGGCCTCCATCAGTTTCGACGCCGCCTTCTGGGACGTGTGCCTGGCGCTGCTGTCCGGGGCGGCCCTCGTGACGGTGCCCGCCGAGGACCTGCTGCCGGGCGATCCGCTGTGGAACACCTTGCTCAAGTACGACATCACCCACGCCACACTGCCCCCCGTGGCGCTCAGCGAGACCGACGCCGAGGACGTACTGCCCGGCGGGATGATCATGTCCACGGGGGACAGCTGTACGCCGACCCTGGTGCGCAAGTGGTCCCGGGCACGGCGGATGTTCAACGGCTACGGCCCGACGGAGGTGACCGTCGGGGCGACGATCGCCGGACCGGTGCGCGACGCCGGTGACATCGGGATCGGCACGCCGTGGTCCAGCAAGGAGGTGCACGTGCTCGACGAGCGGCTGCGCCCGGTGCCGCCCGGCACGGAGGGCGAGCTGTACATCGCGGGCACCGGGCTGGCGCGCGGCTACCTCGACCGGTACCCGGCGACCGCGGTGAAGTTCGTGGCCGACCCGTTCGGGCCGCCCGGTACCCGGATGTACCGCACGGGCGACCGGGGCCGCAGGGGGCCGGACGGCGAGCTGTTCTTCGCGGGCCGCGCCGACGGCCAGGTGAAGCTGCGCGGTTTCCGGGTCGAACTCGGTGAGATCGAGGCCCGGCTCGCCGCCCATCCGGCGGTGGACGTCGCCGTCGCCGTGGTCCGGGGCGAGCTGGCCGACGCGCATGTCGTCGGCTACGTCACCACCATGGGGCCGGTGGAGCCGGCCGATCTGCGCGCCCATGTCGCCGAGTCGCTGCCCGCCCACATGGTGCCCGCACGGGTCACGCTGCTGGAGCGGTTCCCGACGCTGGCCAACGGCAAGATCGACCGGGGGGCCCTGCCGCAGCCGGACGCGGGCGTACCGGGACTCCCGGACGGCGGGCGGGCGCCGGAGGCCGTCGAGGCGGACGACCGGGCGGCCGTGGTCTGCGCGATCGTGCGGGACGTCCTCGGGATCGCGGAGGCGACGGTCGCCGACAACTTCTTCCAGCTCGGCGGGCACTCCGTGCAGGCGACCAGGCTGGTCACCCGGCTCCGGGAGCGGTTCGGGTTCGCGCCGTCGATCCGGACCGTGCTGGAGGCGGCGACGATCGGCGAGCTGGCCGCGGCCGTCGAGAGCCGGCTGCCCGGCTGACGGCCGTCAGCGGAGGGCGACCGGCAGACTGGCGTAGCCGTTCAGGAAGTTGGAGTAGACCGGGGCGGGCTCGCCGCACACCTCGATCTCGGCGACCGACTCGGTGAGCGCGCTCAGCAGTGCGCGCAGCTCCGCCCGGCCGAGGAACGCGCCGACGCAGAAGTGCGGGCCGTGGCCGAAGGACAGGTGCTTGTTGGGCGAGCGGGCCGGGTCGAACCGACGCGGCTGGTCGAACACCTCCTCGTCGTTGTTGGCGGAGATGTTCCACAGCGTCACGATGTCGCCCGCGCGCACCTGCCGGCCGCCTATCAGCATGTCGCGGGTCGCGGTGCGGGCGAAGTGCCTGGCCGGCGTGGCCCAGCGCAGCACCTCCTCGACCGCCGTGTCGACCGCGGCCGTCCCCTCGCGCAGCGCCCGCCACTGGGCGGGGTGCTCGGCGAACGTTTTGACCGCGCAGATCGCGGAGACGCGGGAGGACTCGTCGCCGCCGAGCACGAGGCTGTAGCAGTTGAGCGCGGCCTCCTCCAGCGTCAGCGGGCGGCCTCCCGCGTCCGCTGTGGCGATCATGCTGATCACGTCGTCGCCCGGGTCTCGGCGGCGGTGCCGGGCGAGGTCCATGAAGTAGCCGATGATCTCGTTGCGGGCCTCCAGGGAGTCCAACCGGTCGGACTCGGCGTCGTCCGAGGAGAGGGCCAGCTTGTTCCAGCGCAGCAGCTTTTCGCGGTCCGCCTCCGGAATGGAGAGCAGATCGCAGATCGTGTTCATCGGGATGTGCTCGGCGACCGCCGCCGCGAAGTCGAACTCACCCTGCCGGGCGACGGTCCTGATGAGCCGTGACGTCCGTTCCCGCACCCTCTCCTCCACCGCGCCGAGGACGCGCGGGGAGAAGGCGCGCAGCATCAGGTTGCGCAGCTCGCGGTGGCGGGGCCGGTCGGTGACCGCGAGCATCTTGCCGCCCGCCGAGTCACCGCCGCTCAGCAGGACGTCCAGTACGGTCCCGCGAGCGGAACTCAGGGAGCGCACGTCGGCGTAGCAGGACAGCACGTCGGCGTGGCGGGCGACGACCCAGAAACCGGGATCTCCCTCGTGCCAGTACACGGGCCGGTGCTTGCGCACATCGCGCCAGAAGGTGTGGGCGTCGTGTCGTACGAAGGCGGTCGCGTCGGTCAGGTCCAGCTCGGTCGGGGTGGTCATGCCGAAATCGTCACATCGGCGGCGCCCACGCCGGGCAGCTCTTGCGCAGGTCTTTCGTCGTGAATGAGAGACGAAAGAATGCTGATCAGGCACTTCCTTCCCGTGCCAAGCTCAGGAACATGGGTCGTTGGACGCGCCGGATCGTCCGGCTGCGGCCGGTAGACCACCTATGACGAGGAGGCGGCGTCCTGAGTACCTTGACGTATGGGGACTATCTCCACATGGAGACCCTGCTCTCGCTCCAAAAGCCGAAGGCCCCGAACACAGCCGGCCGCGCGGTCGTCCTGGCCGAACAGTTCTTCATCATCACCCACCAGTCCTGCGAGCTGTGGCTCAAGCAGCTTGGGGCTGATCTGGACGCCGCTGCCGAGGCTCTCCTGCCGCCCTGCGATCCGCACGACCTGGAGCTGGGGCTGGAGTTCCTGCAGCGGTCCGGTGAGTTGATACGGGTCCTCCAGCAGCAGTTGGCGGTGCTGGAGAAACTGCCACTGCGCTACTTCGCCGAGTTCCGGACCTATCTGGACACGGCGAGCGGCGCGCAGTCCGCTCAGTTCCGGCGGCTGACGGCGCTCCTCGGCAACAGCCATCATCAGGGCAGCCTCTACGAGGCGTTCGCGGTGGCGGCCGAGTACCACGGGCAGTCCGTGCACGACGTCCTCCGGCGCGGCGTGGAGTGCGGCGTGCTGCACCGCCTCGCCGAAGCGCTGGTGGACCTGGGCAACGGCTACTGGCACTGGAAGGTGGCGCACCTGGCGCTGGTGTCGAAGATGATCGGGGAGCAGGACGGGACCGGCGGCTCGAGCGGTGTCGACTTCCTCGCCCGCCGCGTCACCCGGCCCTTCCCCGAACTTCGCCACCTGCGCGGGAAGGTGCACCACCCGTAGTCTTCCGGCCGCCGACGAGTACTCATGGATGAGGGCCTCCTGCGCCCGGGCGTGGATGGCGCGGTCCACACCGGGCCCAGGAGGCCCTCACGTGATCGTGCGTCCCGCACGTGTGTCACCGCCGTGCCGGGGCAGCCGCCTAGCGTGATTCGATGTCCAGGGCGTAGCCGCGGCCCCAGGCGGTGCGGATCACCAGGTCGGTCGGTGTCAGACGGCGGCGCAGCCGCATGATGTGGAGGTCGAGCGAGTTCCTCGTCGGCCTCTGCACGCGTTCCGCGAGCCGTTGTGAGAGTTCGTGTCTGTACACCACCTCCCCGAAGTGCTCGATGAGCAGCTCCATCAGTTCGGTCTGGACGCTGGAGACGGTGATGGAGTGCGAACCGAAGGTGAGTGTTCCGGCGGAGTCGAGGGTCGGTGTCTGTCGGCTGTCGAGCCGGTTCTGGAGGGCTCTGACCCGGGCGTCGAGATCGTCCCGGGAGATGGGCGCCCGGACCCAGTCCTCGAAGGGGTCGTTGCAGACCGGCGGGCGGGCACCCGCCTCCACCACGAGGAGACGAGGCACTCCGTCCCTCCTACATCGGTTCCGAAGGTCCGTTTGTGCCGGCCATCGGACGAACATGACATCGCTGGTCGTGCATTTCACAGCGTGCGCCTCCCCGTCGACGCAAAGAGATGATCACTGTCGTCGTCGGCCGGCGGCGTTCTCGCGTCGGCCGAGCAGGCATAACAGACCGCAGGCCGTGGTGGTGTGGTTCGGTGCCACGGCCTCGCCCCGCAGCGGCGCCCCGTTCTCCCGCGCCGGCACCCGGAGCCGCGCCTCACGGCGCAGCGCTAGCCGTTCATCGCTTCCCGGAGACTGCGCGGTCGCATGTCGGTCCAGTGCTCCTCCACGTAGGCGACGCTCTCCGCTCGCCCGGCGGGGCCGAATACGCTGCGCCATCCGGCGGGCACCTCGGCGAAGGCAGGCCACAGGGAGTGCTGGTCCTCGTCGTTGACCAGCACGTGGAACTGGCCGTTCTCGTCGTCGAACGGGTTGGTGCTCACCTTGCGTCCTCCCGAGGTCGTTTCAGCACGTACGGGTTCGAACAGGGTTACTGCGCTGCCCGCAGAATCCGGTTGATGGTGCGGCTGATCTCAGCCGCGTTCCGCGGCCAGTACATCTCGTTGTGAGCGCAGGCGATGTCGACGCGCTGCACACGTCCGTCGACGTGTTCCTGCCAGAGCACGTCCAGGTCCTCGTCCAGTTGCCGCTTGTCGTGGGTCTCCGGGTCGAGGAGTGCGTTGAAGAAGACGACGTCACCCCGGTACCGCGGTGAGGTGAACCGCCGCATCTGCTCCATCTGTCCGATGAAGATCGAGGAGGCGGTGGTGACGAGCGAGGGGTACTCCTCCATCCCTGCCAGGTGTCCCATGTAGTTGGCGAGGTAGCGGCGGACCATGGACTCGTCCAGCGCCTCCAGGTCGGCGAAGTGGCTGGAGGGCGCGGCGTCCAGCAGCGCCAGGAGGGCCACCTCGTGTCCGCGACGCTGGAGTTCGGCCGCCATGGCGTGCGCGAGGGTGCCGCCGAAGGACCAGCCCAGCAGGTGGTAGGGGCCGCTCGGCTGGACCTGGAGCACCTGCCCGAGGTAGTCCTCGACCATCTCCTCGACGGAGCCGGCCGGCTCGGTGGTCCCGTCGAAGCCGCGTGCCTGGATGCCGTACAGCGGCCAGGCCGGGTCGAGGTGGCGGGCGAAGCCGAGGTAGGGCCAGCTCAGCCCGCCGCCCGGGTGCAGCCACCACAGCGGCGGCTTCTGCCCCTCTGTGCGGATCGGCAGCAGGACGGCGAACGGGTCCTCGAAGTCGGCGTCGGCGTCGGCGGTCAGCTGTGCCGCCAGTTCGGCGATGGTCGGATACTGGAACACCGTGCGGATCGGGACCTCCACACCCAGCTTCTCGTGGATCCGCCACACCAGGCGCGTCAGCCGCAGGGAGTGGCCGCCGCAGGCGAAGAAGTCGTCGTCGATGCCGATCCGGTCCAGGCCCAGCACCTCGGCGAAGAGCGCGGCGAGTTCCTCCTCGCGCGGGGTGCGCGGGGCCCGGTGCTCCCCGCCGACCGGGTCCGGCTCGGGGAGCGCGGCCCGGTCCACCTTGCCGTTCTCGGTGAGCGGCAGCCGGTCGAGGACGATGATCTCGGCGGGCATCATGAACTCCGGCAGCCGGCCGGAGAGCCGCTCGCGCAGCAGGGAGGGCAGCCGGGAGGCGCGGCGGGAGACCGCCGGGACGTTCGCCAGCCGGGCCGAGGGGGCGCCGGCGGGCCGGTACAGGCCGTCGCAGCAGACCGCGTCCACGTCGGGCACGACGGCCGCCTCGAAGCGGTCACCCGCCTGCGCCGACCACGTGCAGTACACCGCGAGCCCGCGCCGGGCGCCCCAGACCTCCAGTTCGGCCGGGTCGAGGGTGCCGCCCAGTTCGGCGGGAGCACCCCATTCGGCGGCCTCGCCCGCCAGGCGGGCGTTGGGAACGCCGGTGAGACGGAGCCGACCGCCGTGCCGGGCCAGCGCGGTCTCCAGGTCGGCCAGTTCGCGCACCTCCGCCCCCCAGGCAGCCTCGGGCAGGTCGCCGAGGTTCAGTGGCTTCGCCGGTGCCTTGTGCAGCACGACCTCGTAGCGGTGGCGGGTCAGCTCGTTGTGGTGGGTGCCCTGCTTGAGGCGGATGTCGGCCGCGACGGCGTCCGGGCGGGCCTCGGCCCAGCGGGTGAAGAAGCCGGGGTCGACGACGAGTTCCTTCTCGGCGAGCACCGCGCGTTCGACGGCGGCCTGCACGGCGGCCGGGCCGTCCGCGGGCTGTCGGCAGCGGTGCACCGCCGCGGCGAACGTGCGCAGGGTGCGGTGGTTGCGGACGTCGCCGAGCACGACGCGTCCGCCGGGTGCGAGCCGGTCCATCGCGAGATCGAGCACCCGGGTGAGGTAGTCGGCGTCCGGGAAGTACTGCACGACCGAGTTGAGGATCACCGTGTCGAAGTACCCGGCGGGCAGGCCGTCGGCGTCGGCGGGCTGGCAGCGCAGGGTCACCTTGCCCGACAGCCGCCGGTCGGCGCCGGTCTGGGCGCGCAGACGCTCGATGACGGGCGCCGAGAAGTCGGTGCCCCAGTACTCCTCGGCCTCCGGTGCGAGCGGGCCGAGCAGCAGACCGGAGCCGACACCGATCTCCAGCACCCGGCGCGGGAACAGGGACCGCACCCGCCGCAGCACCGCCTCGCGCCAGGACCGCATCTCCGCCAACGGGACGGGGCGGCCGGTGTAGGAGCTGTTCCAGCCGGTGAAGTCCTCGCCGACCGTGTCGGTGGCGACCTCGGTCCCGCCATACATGGTGTCGTAGATCTCGCGCCACTCGCTGACCTGTTCGGCGGCGTCTCGGCCGGTGGAAGCGGTGCTGTCGGGCACCACGTAGGCGACCATGCGGCGTTCGCCGAGCCGGTCCCGGCGCACGGCGACCACCGCGTTCGCCACGCCGTCCTGCTCGCGCAGCACCGCTTCCAGCTCGCCCGGCTCGACGCGGAAGCCGCGCAGCTTGAGCTGGTCGTCGCTGCGGCTGACGTAGTGAAGGCGGCCGTCGGCGTCCCAGCGCACCAGGTCGCCCGTGCTGTACACACGCGCTCCGGGCTGCGCGGACGGGTCGGGCACGAACCGGGCGGCGGTCAGGCCCGGGCGGCCCGCGTAACCGCGCGCCACGCCGTCACCGCCGATGTACAGCTCACCCACCACGCCGGGTGGCACCGGCCGCAGCCGGTCGTCCAGGACGAGGAGCCGGCTGCCGTCCATCGGGGCGCCGATGGGCAGCGGGTCGGTGCACTGCGCCGCCGAGGCCATCCGGTGCCGGGAGGCGAACGTGGTGGTCTCGGTCGGGCCGTAACCGTTGACCACGGTGACACCGGGGCAGGCGTCGAGGACCGTGCGGACGGCGGTCGGCGACAGGACGTCCCCGCCTGCCCACACCTCCTGGACGGCGCCGAAGCACTCGACGTGCTGTTCGGCCATCACGGCGAACAGTCCGGCGGTCAGCCAGAGCGCCGTCACCTCCCGCTCGGTGATCACCCGGGCGAGTTCCGCGGTGTCCGGCCGGCCGGCGCGGGCCACCACGGTCGTGCCGCCGCCGAGCAGCGGCACCCACATCTCGTACGTCGACGCGTCGAAGGTGTGCGGCGAGTGGAAGAGGACGCGGCGATGGGCGCCGGTGCGGAAGCAGCTGTCGAGCGCGAGGTCGACGACGTTGCGGTGGGTCACCTCCACGCCCTTGGGGCGGCCGGTGGAACCCGAGGTGTACATCACGTAGGCGACGGCGTGCTCGCCGACGCCTTCCACCTCGGGCGGCGAGTCGGGCAGCCCGTCGAGGTCCGCCTCGGCGAGCCCCCCGTCCACGGTGACCGCCGCGTCGAGGTCCGCGAGCAGGAAGTCGATGCGCTCGGGCGGGTGGGTCGGGTCGACGGGCGCGTAGACGGCACCGGCCTTGAGGACACCGAGGATGGCGGCGACCAGCAGCGGCGAGCGTTCCATCACGAGGGCGACGCGGTCGCCCGGGCGGGCGCCGCGGGCCACGAAGTGGTGCGCGAGGCGGTTGGCCCAGCGGTCCAGTTCGGCGTAGGTCCAGGTGCGCGAGGAGTCGGCGGAGACCAGCGCGGTCGCGTCCGGGGTCGCGGCGACGGCGGCGGCGAACCGCTCGGGAAGGGTGCCGGCCTCGAGCCCGGCGCCCCGGGCCGGGCCGGACCAGGCGCTCAACGCCGCGCGCTCGTGCTCGGTCAGGACACCGACGGATCCGATGGGTGTGTCGGGCGCCGCGACCACCTGGCGCAGGAAGTGCAGCCACCGGTCGAGGAGCGTCCTGACCGTCTCCACCTCGAAGAGGTCGGTGGCGTACTCCGCGAAGCCCTCGATGCGGGCCGGCGCGTCTTCCTCGTCCCGTTCGGTGACGCTGATGAACAGGTCGAAGCGCGCGGTGCCCAGGGAGAACGGCTCCTCGGTCACGGTGAGGCCGGACAGGTGGAACTCCGGCCGCGTGTTGTTCTGCAGGGCCAGGCACACCTGGAAGAGCGGGTGGTGGGCGGGCGAGCGGACCGGGTTGAGCACCTCGACCAGGTGCTCGAACGGGATGTCCTGGTGGTCGTAGGCGGCGAGGCTGCTCTCGCGGACCCGGTCGATGAGCTCGGCGAAGGAGGGGTCGCCGGAGGTGTCCGCGCGCAGCACCCACGTGTTGACGAAGAAGCCGACCAGCCGGTTGAGCGCCTCGTCGGTGCGTCCGGCGATGGGCGAACCGATCGGCACGTCCGTGCCCGCGCCGAGCCTGGTGAGCAGCGCGGCCAGGGCCGCCTGGAGCACCATCGACACCGTGGCGCCGCGCTCCCGGGCCATCCGGCGCACAGCGTCGGTCAGCTGGGGGTCGAGTGCGAGCGGCACCAGATCGCCGGCGTACGACGCGACGGCGGGCCGGGGCCGGTCGGTGGGGGGCGTGACGGTCTCGGGCAGGCCGGCCAGCTGGGTCGTCCAGTAATCCAGCTGCCGCCGGTAGAGGCTGCCCGGGTTCTCGCTGTCGCCCAGCAGTTCCCGCTGCCAGAGGGTGTAGTCGGCGTACTGCACGGCAAGCGGTTCCCACTGCGGCGCCCGGCCCGCGCTGCGGGCCTCGTAGGCGGTGGCGAGATCCTCGGCGAGCGGGAGGGCGGACCAGCCGTCGGCGACGATGTGGTGTGCGCCGATGAGGAACACCGCCTCGCGTTCGCCCGTCCGCAGCAGCCAGGAGCGGAAGGGGATCTCGGCCTCCAGGTCGAACGGACGGCGCGCTGCCTCGCGCAGGACGCTGGGCAGCTCGGCCTCGGTGATCTCGTGCTCCTCCCAGGGGACCTCGACCGCGGTCGGCGGCAGGATCCGCTGGTACGGCTGCCCGTCCGCCTCGCCGAAGACGGTGCGCAGGGATTCGTGCCGCTCGACGACGTCGTGCACGGCGCGGCGCAGGGCGGCCGCGTCGAGCGCGCCGCGCATCCGCAGGGCCAGCGCGACGTTGTAGGTCGCCGAGGGCCCCTCGAAGCGGTGGATGAACCACAGCCGCTGCTGGGCGTAGGACAGGGGCAGCCGCTCGGGCCGCGCCTGGGGTCGCAGCGGCGCGCGGAGGTGGTTCAGGGTGGTCAGGTGGGCCGCGAGTTCGGCGACGGTGGGCGACTGGAAGACGGCCCGGATGGGGATCTCCACACCGTGCTCGGCCCGGATGCGGCTGACCAGCCGGGTGGCCAGGAGCGAGTGGCCGCCGATGGAGAAGAAGTTGTCGTCCACGCCGACCCGGTCGAGACCGAGGACCGCGGCGAACAGCGCGCACAGCGACTCCTCCTCCGGTGTGGCGGGGGCCCGGCCGCCACCGGCCGTGTAGTCGGGCGTGGGCAGAGCCCGCCGGTCGGGCTTGCCGTTGTCGGTCAGCGGCACGGCGGCGATGGGCACGATGGCGGCCGGGATCATGTACTCGGGCAGAGTCTCCCGCAGATACCCGCGCAGGGCGGGCAGCAGTGCCGTAACGGCGGCGGCCGCGGGGTCGTTCGCCGGGGTGCGTCCGTCGGTGGCCGGCAGGTATGTGCCGGTGAGGAGGGTGCCGGCCGCCGGGCTGTCGCGCAGCACGACGACGTCGAGCAGGTCGACGGCTTCGGCCGACCAGGTCGGCACCGCGTCCCAGCCGTGCCGGGCGGCCCAGGCACGGATCTCGGCGGGGTCGAGCGGCGGCAGCTCGGGCGCGGCGGAGCCGTCGAGGCCGAGGGCGCGGGCCGCTGCGGCCTCATCGGTGAGGCGGGCGTTCGGGATTCCGGTGATCCGCACCGCCGGCTCCGGCCGGTCGCCTATGCGGTCGGCGAGCCGGCCCAGGTCGCCTTCCCAGGCCAGGGCGGGGACGCCGTCGAGCCGTCGCGGGGCGTCCGCCGGTTCCATGCCCGGCTTGTGCAGCACGACCTCGTAGCGGTGCCGGGTCAGCTCGTTGTGGTGGACGCCGTCCTTGATGCGGATGTCGGCTCCGGCCCCCCCGGCCCGGTGGGCCCAGCTCAGGAACCACTCGGGGTCGACCACCAGCTCATTCTCCAGCAGGACGGCCTGTTCGACCGTGGTGCGCAGGACGGCCGGTGCCGCATCAGGGTGCTTCGCCCGCTGGACGCCCGTCTGGAGCGTGGGCAGGGAGGCGGCCCGCCGGACGTCGCCGAGGACGATCCGGCCGCCGGGCGCGAGCAGTTCCCAGGCGCCGTCCAGGACCCGGGCGAGGTAGCGGTCGTCAGGGAAGTACTGCACGACCGAGTTGAGCAGCACGGTGTCGAATGCGCCACGGGGCAGTCCGGTGAGATCGTCGGCGGCCTGGTGGCGCAACCGGACCCGGTCGGCCAGGCCGGCCCGGGTCACCTGCTCGCCGAGCCGGTCGATCACGGCCCGGGAGAGGTCGGTGGCCCAGTACTCCTCCACCCGGCCGGCGAGGTGCGCGAGCAGGAGCCCGGTGCCGACGCCCAGTTCGAGGACGCGCTCGGGCGACCATCGCAGGACGCCTTCCACGGCGGCGGCGCGCCAGGCCCGCATCTCGTCGAGCGGGATCGGCTCACCGGTGGAGGAGTCGTTCCAGCCCGTGAAGTCCCCACCGAATCCGTGTCCGCCGTCGTCGGAGTAGGTCTGGTCGTAGACCTCCTGCCATTCCTCCACCTGGTCGTCGGTGCCGCCGGCGGGCGGGAGGGCTCCGGTGTCGGGGACGACATAGGCGACCAGGCGCAGATCGCCGGGCTGGTCCTCGCGGGCGGTGACGATGGCCTGGCGGACGGCCGGGTGCCGGACCAGGGCGTGCTCGATCTCGCCGGGCTCGACGCGGAACCCGCGCAGTTTGACCTGGTTGTCGGCGCGGCCGAGGAAGCAGATGTTGCCGTCCGGGAAGAAGCTGGCGCGGTCGCCGGTGCGGTACAGCCTGTCGCCCTCACGTGCGCTGAACGGGTCACGGACGAATCGTTCCGCGGTCAGTTCCGGCCGGTTGACATAGCCGACGCAGAGACAGTCCCCGCCGATGTACAGGTCGCCCTCGACGCCGACGGGGCACGGCTCCATGTTCTCGTCGAGCACGTAGTAGCGGGCGTTGTCGATGGGACGGCCGTAGGGGATGCTGCGCCAGGACGGGTCGATCTCCCGGACCCGGAAGTAGTTGGACCACACCGTCGCCTCGGTGGCGCCGCCGAGGCTGACGATCTCCGCGCCGGTGAACACCCGGCGGACCTCGTCGGGCAGCGACAGCGGGGTGTAGTCACCGGAGAGGAACACCAGGCGCAGGTCGCCGGTGCCCTCGTACCCGCCGTCCTCCGTGAGCAGGGATGCGACCTGGTTGAGGGTGGTGGGCACCGAGTCCCAGAAGGTGATCGGCTCCGTGAGCAGGACGTCCAGGAGCAGCTGCGGATCGCGCTGCTGGACAGCGTCCGCGAGGTAGACGCCGCCGCCGCAGCCGAGCAGGCCGAAGATGTCGAAGACGGAGAGGTCGAAGCCCAGCGAGGTGACACACAGGACGACGTCGTCGGGGCCGAACGCGAACGTGCGGTAACACCAGTCGATCAGGTTGTGCACCGGGCGGTGGGTGACAGCGACGCCCTTCGGCTTCCCGGTGCTGCCGGACGTGAAGATGATGTACGCCGTGTTGTCCGGTCCCGCGGCCGGTTCCGGATCGTGGTCGGCGCCGGGCGACCGGGCGTCGGCGAGTTCGGCGAGCCGGACGCCGTCCGGCAGGGACCAGCGTTCGGTGTCGGGCGTGGACAGCACGAGGGAGCACCCGGCATCGGCGAGCATGCCGGCCACGCGGTCGGCGGGCAGCGCCGGCTCCAGCGGCAGATAGGCGCCGCCCGCCTTGAGCACGCCGAGGACGGCGGCGATCATGGCCGGCCCACGGGGAACTCCGACGCCGACGACGGTCTCCGGGCCGACGCCACGTTCCTTGAGGTCCCAGGCGACGCGGTTCGCCCACCGGTTCAGCTCGCCGTAGGTCATGGTGCCGTCGGCCCAGCGCAGGGCGGTGGTGTCCGGGCGCCGTGCGGCCTGCTCCTCGAAGAGCAGATGGACCGGTCCCGGGCAGTGGACGGGGTGGGCGGTGTCGTTCCACTCGACGAGGATCCTGTGGCGCTCGGCGGCGTCGAGGAAGTCGCCGGGCCGGCCGGCCCCGGCCTCGGCCGCTGCGCCGACGGTGGTCCTCGGGTCGGCCACCACCTCTTCGACGACGGCCACGAACCGTGCCGCGACGTCCTCCACGGTGGAGCGGTCGAAGAGGTCGGTGGCGTACTCGATCTCACCGACGACGGAGCCGGTGGAGTCGTCCGGCGCCAGGTTGAAGAACAGGTCGAACTTGGCGCTGCCGGTGGGCAGTGGTTCCATCGTCACGGTGAGACCCGGCAGGTCCAGGTGCGGTGGGGTGTTGTTCTGCCACGCCAGCACCACCTGGAACAGGGGGTGATGCGCGGTCGACCGCTCCGGCCGCAACAGCTCCACGAGCCGCTCGAACGGCACATCCTGGTGGTCGTAGGCGGCAAGCGCCTTCTTCCGTACCTGTTCAAGCACCCACTCGAAAGTCCGGTCCGCGGTCACCTGCACGCGCAGCGTCCAGGTATTGACGAAGAAACCCACCAGTTCACTCAGCGCCTCCTCCGTACGGCCCGCGATCGGCGAGCCGACGGTCACATCCTTGCCTCCTCCCAGCCGATGCAGCAATACCACCAAGGCGGCCTGGAGCACTATCGCCGTCGTGACACCATTGGTTTGCGCGATTTTCTCTGCGGCGGCGCGCAGCTCGGCGGACAACCCGACCGGGACCGATCCGCCACGAAAACTCGCCACCTCGGGACGGGGCCGGTCCAGGGGCAAGGAAAGGGGCTTGGACACACCGGCCAGTTCCTCGCGCCAATAGGCACTCTGCGTCGAGACGACGCTGTCCGGATCCTTTTCGTCACCCAGCATTTCCTGCTGCCACAGCGCGTAATCCGAATACTGCACAGGCAGTTCGGGCCAGTCCGGTGCCGTGCCGGTCACCCGGGCCCGGTAGGCCGTCGACACGTCACGTGCCAGCGGGGCCAGCGAGCCGCCGTCGCCCGCGATGTGGTGGATCACCAGGACAACCAGGAACTCCTCGTCGCCACTCTGGAGGACGCAGCCGCGCAGCGGTACGTCCGTCGACAAGTCGAACCAGCTGCCGCTCACCGACGCCACCACGCCGGACACCCGCTCGGGGGCCACCCGGCCCCAGTCCTGCCAGGGCAGGTCGATCTCGGCAGGGTCGAGAACACGCTGGTACGGCTGGCCGTCGGTCTCCGCGAAGACCGTGCGCAGGACTTCGTGGCGCACCATCACGTCGCGAAACGCCGCCCGCAGCGCGACGGCGTCGAGCGGGCCGTGGCAGCGCAGGAGCAGCGGGATGTTGTAGGTGGAGGAAGAGCCTTCGAAGCGGTTGATGAACCACATTCGCCGCTGCGCGTACGACAGGGGGGTCATGGTTTCTCCTACCTTTCGGTCATTCTCCGCAGCGGCTTTCGAGTGGAGGCCGACATCTCGTTCCAGCGGGTGGTCAGTTCGGCCACGGTCGGGGCGGTGAAGAGGATGCGCATCGGGATTTCCACGCCCATTTCCGCGCGTACCCGGGCCACCAGCCGGGTGGCCATCAGTGAATGGCCGCCCAGGAGGAAGAAATCGTCGTCGAGACCGATCCGCTCGGCGCCCAGAACCTCGGCGAACAGCACGCACAGCGTCTCTTCCCGGGGTGTACGAGGAGCCCGGTATTCGTCCCCGGCGATCTCCGGGCGGGGCAGGGCGGAACGGTCGAGCTTGCCGTTGGGCGTCAGTGGCAGTTCCGTGAGTGTCACGAACGCGGCCGGGATCATATAGGCTGGCAGCCGCTCTCCGACCGCCTCCCGCAGGAGTTCCGTGGCGGGCGGCTCGGCGCCGGTCTCCGGGACCACGTACGCCACCAGCCGGCGGTCCCCCGGCCGGTCCTCGCGGGCGGTGACGACAGCCCGGCGGACCGCGGGGTGGCGGGTCAGGATGTGCTCGATCTCGGCGGGCTCGATCCGGTAGCCGCGCAGTTTGATCTGGTGGTCGGACCGGCCGAGGTACTCCACCTCACCCGTGTCCGTCCAGCGGGCGAGATCCCCGCTGCGGTACATACGGGCGCCCGGTGGCCCGAACGGGCAGGCCACGAACCGCTCCGCGGTCATGCCCGGCCTGTCGTGGTAGCCGCGGGCCAGGCTCTCGCCGGCGATCCAGAGGTCACCGGCAGCGCCGGGCGGTACCGGGCGCAGCGCCTGGTCCAGCACGAGGATCCGGGTACCGGCGACCGGGCTGCCGACGGAGGGAGGCATGCCGGAGCGGCCGGGGAGCAGACGGGCGGCGGTGGCGTAGACGGTGGTCTCGGTCGGGCCGTAGAGGTTGGTGACCTCGGCGGCGTGCCGACACAGGGTTTCGGCAAGCGCCAGGGGCAGTGCCTCGCCTGTGGAGATCACCCGCAGCCCGGTCAGACAGGCCGGCGCGTGGGTGACCAGGCTCTGCCAGAGCGCGGGGGTGGCCTGCATGACGGTGACGCCGGACCGTTCGACCAGGTCCAGCAGTGCCGACGGCTGGGTGATGTCGTCCTTGCCGGCCAGTACCACCCGGCCGCCGGCGAGCAGGGGCAGGAAGAGTTCCAGCGCGGCGATGTCGAACGCGACGGTGGCGCAGGCCAGCAACCGGTCGTCCGGCGTCAGGGTGAAGCGATTCTGCATGCCGGTCAGCAGGATCGCCAGCGCACCGTGCCGGACCACCACGCCCTTGGGCGTCCCCGTGGAGCCGGAGGTGTAGATGACGTAGGCGGCGTGGTCCGCGCCGACCGGAACGCGCGGGCCGTGGGCAGGGTGAGGGGACCGGTCGGACAGGTCCACGCCGGCCAGCCGCTTCTCATCGAGGACCAGCACTGGTGCGCTGTCCTCGACCACGGCCCGCACCCGGGCGGCCGGATACTCCGGGTCCACCGGCACATACGTGCCGCCGGCCTTCCACACGGCCAGCAGGGCCACCACCAGGTCGGCCGAGCGAGGCAGCAGCACCACGACCCGGGACTCCGGGCCCACGCCCTGCCCGGCCAGCCAGTGCGACAGCCGGCCGGCCCGCTCGTCCAGTTCCCGGTAGGTCAGCCGGTGCCCGCGGAACTCGACGCAGACCGTGTCCGGCGTCCGGGCCGCCCGCGCCGCGAGCAGGTCGGGGACGGTCCGCTCGGGGGGCGGGACCGCGGTGTCGTTCCAGCCGTGCAGCACCTGTTCGCGCTCGGCGTCGGACAGCACGTCGAGCGCGCCGACGGTGGCCCGCGAACCGGCGGCGAACTGCCGCAGCACCCGCACCAGCCGGTCGGCGAGCGCCTCCACGGCGGTCCGCTCGAAGACGTTGCGGCGGTACTGGAAGGAGATCCGCAACAGCGGGTCGGCTGCCGCAATCACGGTCAGCGGATAGTGCGGCGGGGCGTACGGGCGGATACCGGTCACCACCGGTTGCGCCGACGCGCCTGCCGCCGCGTGTCCGGACCGGTCGACGGGGAACGACTCGAACACCACAAGCGTGTCGAACAGCTCGTTCAGCCCGGTCGCCCGCTGGATGTCGGCGAGCCCCACATGGTGATGGTCCAGCAGTCTCGCCTGGGCGTCCTGGAGCCGGCCGAGCACCTCCGGGACCGGGTCGGCCGGCGTGCACCGCACCCGCACCGGCACCGTGTTGATGAACAGGCCGATCGTGGTGTCCGCGCCCGGCAGCCCGGAGGGCCGGCCCGCGACCGTGGCGCCGAACAGCACCTCCTGGCCGCCGGTGTGCTGCGCCAGCACCATGGCCCACGCGCCCTGCACCAGGGTGTTGGCGGTGACGCCCCACTCCGCGGCGCGGCGCGCCAACCTGGTCGTGTCCTCGCCGGTGAGCGGCACGTCGATCTGCCCGCTACCGCTGCCGGTCGGCCGGGCCCCTGGCGTCGTGGGCGCCAGCAGGGTCGGCTCCGCCACACCGGCGAGTTCCTCAGCCCACGCGCGGGCGGAGCGCGCCGTGTTCTGCCGTGACAGCCAGCTCAGGAAGTCCCGGTAGCCGTGCGGGCGCGCCGGTGCGGTGCCGACGCCGTCGGCGATGTACAGGTCCATGAGCTCGTGCTCGATGAGCGGCACCGACCAGCCGTCGAGCAGCACGTGGTGGGCGGTGAGGGCCAGTTCGGCGTACCGGGGGCCGATCGTGACAAGGGTCAGGCGCAGCAGCGGTGGGCTGTCCGGGCGGAAGCGGGCGTCCCGCTCCTCGGCGAGAATCTCCTCCAGCCGCGTGGCGGCGTCCGCCTCGCCGGTGAGGTCGAGGTGCCGCCAGGGCAGCGGGACGTCATCCACGACGACCTGCACGGGCTCACCGGTGGCGCTCGGCTGGAACGCGACCCGGAGGTTCGGGTGCCGGTCGAGCAGGGCCTGGCCCGCCGCCCGCAGGCGCGCCGGGTTCACCGGGCCTTTGAGCCGGAACACGAACTGCGTCTGGTATGCCTCGGACGCGCTCTGCGCGAGCATCGTGTGGTACAGCAGCCCGCCCTGCAACGGCGTGAGCGGCCATACGTCGCTCACGCGTCCGAAGCGCTGTTGCCATTCGTCCAGTTCTTCCTGGCGGACGTCGACCAGCGGGACGTCGGACGGGGTCAGTCCCCGCCCGCCTGACTCGACCAGGTTCCGCAGGCCGCGCAGGGCAGCGCACCAGGTGCGGGACAGGGCGCGGACCTCGTCCGCGGTCAGAACTCCGGTGGCGAAGGTGAACAGGGCCGTGAGGCGCGCGTCGTCGCCCACGCCGGTCACCAGGGCGTTCAGTTCCAGCGCGCTGGGCGTCGGCATGTCCGCAGCCGGCGCGGCGACCAACTCGGCGCATTCGGGCGCGGAGGTCCATTCGGAGCCACGGGTGAGGTCCTGGCCGGGCGCCTGCTCCGGGCGGTCGAAGGAGAAACGGCCCAGGAAGTTGAATCCGATGTCGTCCGCCGGGTACCGGCGGAGCAGCGCCGCGGTGTCGTCGTTGACGTGGCGCAGGAGGGTGTAGCCGATGCCCTGGTCGGGCAGGGCCCGCCGCTGCTCCTTCACCAGCTTCAGGGCGTCACCGGCGGCAGCTTCTCCGGTGATCGCGGCGTCTACGTCGATCTCCGAGACGTCGAGACGTACGGGGGTGACCGTGGTGAACCAGCCGACCGTGTGGGACAGGTCCGCACCGGGCACCAGCTCCTCCTGTCGGCCGTGCCATTCCATCCGTACGACGGCCGTGCCGCCGGTGAGACCTTCCCGTTCCCGGACCAGTGCGAGGACGAGGGCGGTGAGCAGGACGTCGTCCGCGCCGCTGCGGTAGGCCGCGGGGACGGAGGTCAGGATCGCGTTCGTGAGGTCGGCCGGGAGCTCCACCCGGACGGTGTCGGTGGTGGAGGTGAGGTCCCGGCCCGGGTCGAGCGGCCGGGAGCCCACGGGGGCGACGGGGGCCGCGAGCAGATCGCGCCACAACGCCACCTCTGCCACCCGTTCAGGGCGGGCCGCCTCGTCGGCCAGGGCGTGCAGCCATCGGCGCAGGGAGGTGCCCACCCGCGGCAGGGCGGGGATCCGGCCTTCCTGGACCTGGCGCCAAGCCGCGGCCAGGTCGGGCAGCAGCACCCGCCAGGACATGCCGTCGACGACCAGGTGGTGGGCCGCGACCAGTAGCCGCCCGGGCCCGCCTGCGGCCCCCCGGAACAGGACCAGCCGGAGCATCCGCCCAGTCCGGGCGTCGATGTGCCGCACGGCCTCGGCGGCCTCGGCGCGCAGCAGGGTCTGCCAGGCCTCGCCGTCCCAGTCCCCCGGGCAGGCGACCCGGCCGACGAGCGCGCCGGCGTCCACCGTGCCGGGCGGCTGCACGAGCAGGCCGTCGTCCGTCAGCCGTGAGCGCAGGACGTCGTGCCGGTCCAGGACGCAGCGCAGGGCCGCGGTGAGGCCGGGGAGGTCGACGGCTGCGGGCAGCTCCAGCACCAGCCACTGGGCGAGGCGGTCCAGGCCGGGACCCCGCTCGGCGTACAGCCGGGCCATGGGGGGCAGCGGCAGCAGGCCGACGCCCCCGCCCTCGAGTTCGGCGAGGGTGGCCGGGGCGGTGTCGCAGGTCGCGGCCTGTGCGAGCGCGGCGACGGTGCGGCACTCGAACACGGTGCGCGGGCTGAACGCGAGACCGCCGGCGCGGGCGCGGGCCACCACCTGGATCGCCCGGATGCTGTCGCCGCCCAGAGCGAAGAAGTCGTCGTCCACCCCGATATCGCTCAGGCCGAGCACCTCGGCGAACGCCGCGGCCAGAAGGCTCTCCTCACCGGTCCGGGGCGGCCGGTGGGCACGGCCGGTGATCTCCGGCTCGGGCAGCGCGGCCCGGTCCAGCTTGCCGTTCGCGGTCACCGGCATGCGGTCCAGCGCGACGAACACGGCGGGCACCAGGTGGGCGGGCAGCCGGGCCGCGACGAAGCCTCGCAACTCGGTGAGGTCCAGACCGGCGTGCAGATCCCAGTCGGTGCCGGTCGGGCCGCTGCCACCGGAGGTGGCCGGGACGACGTACGCGACGAGTTGGGCGGCTCCATCCGCGCCTCGGCCGGGCCGGGCGACCACGGCCGCCCTGAGCACTCCGGGGTGGTCGGTCAGCGTGTCCTCGATCTCCTGGGGCTCGACCCGGAAGCCGCGGATCTTCACTTGGTGGTCGGCGCGGCCGGCGAACTCCAGCTCACCGTCGGCGTTCCAGCGCGCGAGGTCGCCGGTCCGGTACATGCGCCGCCCCGGTTCCCCGAAGGGACAGGCCACGAAGCGCTCCGCGGTCAGGCCCCGGCGGTCGTGGTAGCCCCGGGCGAGTCCGGCGCCCGCGATGTAGAGGTCGCCGAAGACACCGGGCGGCAGCGGTCGCAGCCGGCTGTCGAGGACGTAGAGCGCGGTGTTCCAGATCGGGGTGCCGATCGGTATCGTGCGCGCCCCGGGCCGGTACTGCCACGCGGTGACGTCCACGGCCGCCTCGGTCGGCCCGTACAGGTTGTGCAGCGGCGCGCCGAAGGTCCGGTGGAACCGCGCAGCCAGCTTGGCCGGCAAGGACTCTCCGCTGCACACGACGCGGCGGAGACCGGTGCACGCGGCAGCCGTCTCCTCGGTGACGAACTCGGCCAGCATCGACGGGACGAAGTGCGCCGTCGTGACGCCGGCCCGCCGGATCACCTCGGCGATGTAGTCCGGGTCGCGGTGCCCGTCCGGCCGGGCGACCACCAGGGTGGCGCCGGTGATCAGCGGCCAGAAGAACTCCCAGACGGACACGTCGAACGAGGCGGACGTCTTCTGCAGGACCCGGTCGGTGCCATCGAGCCGGAAACGATCCTGCATCCAGAGCAGCCGGTTGACGATCGCGGCGTGCGTGACGACGACGCCCTTGGGCCGTCCGGTCGATCCCGACGTGTAGATCATGTACGCGGGGTGGTCGACACCGTGCGGGGCAGAGGTGACGGGCCCTTCGGTGAGCGGGGCGTCGTCGACCATGACCACGGGGACGTCCGTGTGGGGCAGCCGGTCCGCGGTGTCCTTGACCGTGAGCAGCAGCGCAGGCCCGGCGTCGGCGAGCATGAACTCCACCCGCGCGGCCGGGTAGTCCGGATCGACTGGGAAGTAGGCGGCGCCCGCCCTGAGGACCGCGACCAGCGCGACGACCAGTTCCGGGGAACGGGGCACCGCGACCGCGACGAACCGCTCGGGCCCGGCGCCGCGCTCGGTCAGCAGGCGGGCGAGCCGGCCGGATCTCTCGGCCAGTTCCCGGTAGGTCGTCCGGGAATCCTCGAAGGTCAGCGCGACGGCGTCCGGGGTGGCGCGGGCCTGCCGGTCCAGCAGTTCGGTCAGGGTCGCCGGCGGCGGGGTCACCGTGGGTCCGGCGTACTCGGTGAGCAGCGCGCGGCGTTCGGAGGGGTACAGCGCGGTGACGGTCCCGACCGGGGCGTGCGGGTCGGCCAGGGCCATCCGCAGAAACGTCACGAACCGCTCGGCCAGCCCGGCGATGTCCTGGTCGTCGTACTCGGCCCGCGGCGCGTCGAACCGGACGTACAGGTCGCTTTCGGCCGTTCCGTCGGTGTAGACGCAGACCATCACCTCGTCGATCACGCCGAAGGTGCCACCGGCGAAGCGGGCCGAGGCTCCCGCCAGGTCGAGCGCCTCGACGGAGGGGAGCACGTTGACGACGGCGCCGAACGGACTGCGTGCCTCTCCGGCGTGGCCGGTGGTCCGTTTGATCAGAGATATGTCGTGCCGTGCGTGCCGCAGGACACGGCGCCGCTCCCGGCCAAGGGCCTCGGCCAGTTCCACGAAGTCGGCCGCCGAGTCCACCCGCGAGCGCAGCGGCACCCGGTTGGAGAGCAGACCGAGTGAGCGGCGCAGTGCGCCGACGCGGTGATTGACGGTGATGGTCAGCAGCGGCTCGGACAGGCCGCACATGTGCCCCAGAAAGGCGGTGGCGGCCGAGGCGATCAGGTCGGGCACCGAGGTCCCGGCCGCAATGGAGGCGTGTTCCCAGGCGGCGAGTTCGGCGGCCGGGACCGTCGCGGTGCGGGTGGACATCCCCTGCGGGGCGGTGAGGCCGTCCCAGTACCCGGGCTCACCGACGGGGGCGCCGGCGCCGGGCCGGACACCGACGGGCAGACGGGCGGCGGGCAGGTCACCGGCGAGATAGTCGGGCCAGAACCGCTCGGCGTCGGCGAACCGCTTCGACGCCCGGTAGGCGGCGTCCTTCGCCGCCGCGTCCTCCGGCGGATTGGGGGCGCCCTCCGGCAACGCGGAGCCGGCGCGCAGCGCGCGGTAGATCTCGGCGATCCGCCGGGACAGCAGGGTGAGAACGCCGAACGCGTCGGTGAGGATGTGGTGGAAGACGAGCACGAGCAGGTGACGGCCGGGGCCCAGCCGGATGGAGCCGATCCGCAGCAGCGCGTCCTCGGTCAGGTCGAAGGGCCGGCGCACGAGATCGGCGACGACGGCGCGGGCCGCGTCGGCGGGGTCTGAGGTGTCTCCGACATCGAGGCGGAACGGCTCCCACGCCCCGAGGTCCCGGGCGACCGGCCTCAGTCCGTCGTCGTCGCGGCGGAAGTTCGCCCTCAGCGCGTCGGCCTCCGCCACCGCCGCCCGCAGGGCCTCGGCGAGCAGGGCAGTGTCCAGGTCACCGTCGATGTCCCAGAGAGTCGCCACGTTGTTCGGTACGTCAGGGGTGAACTGCTGTGCGAGCCACATGGCTTCCTGCGCGGATGTGACGCCGTTGCAACCCATCCAAATGCCCCCCAGCAAAGTGGTGTCCCGGTCAACGGCCCCTCGCCGTGCCGATGCTTGTCGTGGCCCATGTGGTGGAACAACCGAGATGAAAGATGTTGGCCAGAGACCGAAAAGGAATTTGCCATCACCCGAAACAACTCAGCCACACAGCGCGGGCCGGTGTCCGTCCGGAGCTCGCCGCAACCGCCCTGGAAGGCCGTCCTTCGCTCCCGGACCCGATCGTTCCCACGGCCGTCCTCCGCCTGCTAGCGCGGCTCTTCGGCCGTTGCGTCCGGGCTCCGGTTGTCGTGTGCGCTGGTCCGGACCACCTGGGCGACGGTCAGCTCGTAGGCGGAGTACCAGTGCTTCCTGCCCATGTGCTGCGCCACCTGGTGCTCGGGGTCGTGACGCCACTTGTCCAACGTCTCCTCGTCGCGCCACGTCATGACGGCGAGACGTTCACCGTCCTCCCCGGTGTAGTGCTTGACCTCCACCGGGTCGGACCCGGCGATGGCGCGGACCCGCTCCTGCATCCGCTCCTCGGTGGCGTAGTACTCCTCGCCGGCCTGCTCGGACAGGTGCGACTTGAACAGGATCACGAACATCCGGAGTCCTCCAGGGTGGCTGTGGTCGGGGCGGGGGGAGGGGTGCAGGCGCGCAGCCGGTCGTCCGGAGCCGAGACCAGTCCGGTGCCGTACCGGGCCAGCAGATCCGCCACGAGCCGGTCCAGACGCCGGTCGTCGCGCAGTACGGAGGCGTAGCTCTCCTCGCTGAAGGCGCACCGCTCGTACAGCGGCACGAACCGGTCGGGGAAGAGGGCCGTCAGCCGCCCGCGCAGCACGTCCGCCGAGGTCTCCTCGCGAGGTGGGTTGGCCATGGTGAAGTAGTGCCGGTAGGAGAGCCGGGAGATCGCGTCGGCGTCCTCGGTCCGCGACTTCTCGTAGGCGGCCAGGCCCGCCGCCCAGTCGGCGGAGGCGTCGAGGCAGGCGACAAGGCCCCGGGCGTCCTCGAAGCCGCAGTTCATGCCCTGCCCCATGAAGGGCGCCATCGCGTGACAGGAGTCACCGAGCAGCGCGAAGGTGTCTCGCCAGACCCATCGGTCGCAGCGGACGGTCGTGAGGGTCGAGACGGCCTTGGCGGCCAGCTGTTCCGCGATGTCGGGGATGATCGCGGTCGGCTCGGGAAAGTGAGCGGCGAACATCTCGGACAGGTCCTGGCCGCCGCGGGCCGCCGCGTAGGACGGGGCGGGGCCGTCGAGACGCATGAACAAGGAGCCGGAGAGCTTCCCCGACGGCAGGGGGTGCGCGGCGAACATCGCCTTCCCGGCGGGCCAGAAGTGCGTGACGCCCGGGTCCAGCCGCCCGGCCGGCACGTCGATCTCCTGGTACGCCAGGTCCAGTTTGCGCACCTCGACCCGTGCGTCGCGCGCCTCCAGGGCGGCCCGGACGGCGGAGTGCGCGCCGTCGCAGCCGAGGACCCGGCGGCACGTCAGCCGGCGCGAGCCGTGCCGGTCCTCCACCAGCACCGCGGGTTCGTCCAGGTCCACCGAGCGCACCCGCTGCCCGAAGCGGATGCGCACACCGGGGGTCGCCTCGGCGGCGTCCAGCAGGATCTGGTGCAGCCGCCGGCGCTCCACCGCCCAGATGGGCTGTCCGTCCCGGCTATAGGGAGTCAACCGCGTCCGGCCGTCGGACAGGTGTCCGCAGCGTCCGTGCAGGGGGACGCAGATGCGGCGCACGGCGTCCGCGACGCCGAGGTCCGACAGGGCGCGCCAGCCGCGCGCCGACAGCATCACGACGAGTGACCGGCGTTCCGGAGGGGGCTCCAGTCTGGGGTCCGCCCGTTTCTCCAGCAGGGTGACCGTTCCGAAGCGGGGGGCGAGGTAGCAGGCCGTGACCGCGCCCACCAGACCGGCCCCCACGATGACGGTCTCCGGGTTCCCGTCCGTGTGGTTCGTGCCGTTGCCGTTCATGCTGTCCCCGCCCCTCGTCCGTCGTTTCGCCCGCGATTCCGTGGTCGTGTCCGCGTCCTCACCTGGCTACGGCCGCCGCAGTTTCGCCAGGACCGCGGTGCCCACCTCCTTCGTGCCGAGGGATCCGCCGAGGTCGGGGGTGACACAGCCGGTCGCCACGGCCGCGGCGACCGCCCGGCGCACCGCGTCCGCCTCCTCGGTCCGACCCAGGTGCTCGACGAGCAGGGCCACGGAGAGGATCGCGCCGAACGGGTTGGCGGTGCCGGTGCCCGCGATGTCCGGGGCGCTGCCGTGCACGGGCTCGAAGAGCGCCCGTCCGGTCGCGGGGTTGAGATTGGCCGACGCCGCGAGGCCCAGGCCGCCGGCGAGCGCGGCCGTGAGGTCGCTCAGGATGTCGCCGTAGGAGTTGTTGGTGACGATGACGTCGAAGGCGGTCGGATCGGTGGCCAGCCGCAGGGCGGCGGTGTCCACGTAGAGGTGGGACGCCTCGACGTGCGGGTGCCGTGCCACCGCCTCGCTCCAGCACCGCTGCCACAGCTGCCCGCCGTTGCGGACGGCGTTGGCCTTGTCGACGAGGCACACCGACCTGCGCGCCACGGAGAAGGCGAAGTCCAGTACGCGCGACACGCCATGACGGGTGCTGAGGTCCACGTCGACGGCGACCTCCTGGGGGCTCCCGGTGCGGGTGACGCCTCCGATGCCGCTGTAGAGCCCCTCGGTGTTCTCCCTGACGATCACGCAGTCGATCGCCCGGCGGGATGGGTCGCGCAGCGGACTGAGCCTGTCGTGCCAGAGCCTGGCGGGGCGGTAGTTGACGTAGAGGTCGAGTTCGAGGCGCAGGGTGGTGAGGACCTCGCGCACGTACGGGGTGTCACCGAGCCGGGGATCGCCGACGGCGCCGAGGAGCGCCGCCTCGCCGGACCTGATCCGGTCGAGGTCGGCTCCGGTCAGGGCTGTTCCGGTGCGCAGGTACGCCTCAGCGTTGACGTGGTCCAGGACGTCCGTGCGCACTCCGAGGCCGAGGGCGTCGAGGACGTCCAGCGCCGGCCCGATCACCTCGGGGCCGATGCCGTCACCGGGGATCACGGCGATGGTGGTCAACGCCGCCTCACTTCCGGCCCTGGCTCAGCACGTCCACGACGAGTTCCGCGACGTCGGCCGTCACATGGAAGTGCCCGCCCGGCCGCGCGGTTTCCGTGAAGCCACCGGAGGTGACGCCCGCCCACCCCGCCAGCTGGGCCTGCTCCACCAACGGGTCGCCCTCGCCGTGGTAGCAGCGCACGGGGCAGGACAGCGAACGGGCGCCTGGGCGGGGCCGATAGGTCGCGTGGGCCCGCAGGTCCGAGCGGATGACGGGCAGGAGGAGGTCGCGCAGTTCGGCGTTCTCGGCGATCGCAGGTTCGATGCCGCCCAGCGCGCACAGCGTCGTCCAGAACTCGTCGTCGGGTGCCAGGTGGATGCTTCTGTTGTTCATCCGTCCGGGCGGCAGAGCGGCGGACACGCAGAGCGCCAGGGGTTCCTCGCCGGCGTCCCGCAGCAGCAGGGCGGTCTCGTAGGCGACCAGCGCGCCCAGGCTGTGCCCGAACAGAATGTGGTCGCCCGGCGGCAACCGCAGCAGCTCCGCCGCCACGCAGCCGGCCATCACGGGCACGTCGTCCACGGGCGGCTCGCCGAAGCGGTCGCCGCGGCCCGGGTACTGAACGGCCATCAGCGACACGCCGGGCGGCACCGCGGCGGACCACTCGCCGAAGGTGATCCCCGAGCCCCCCGAGTGCGGGAAGCACACCACGCGCACGCCGAGCGGGTCACCGGTGATCATCGACCGCACCCATCCGCGTTCCCGTATGCGGCTCATCCTCTTCGCCCTCCTGGCCGGCCGTCGTTCCGTCCGCACCATGTTTTCCATTCGGCGCGGATTCGAGCGGGCCCGCGACAGATGTCGGCAAGAGATCGGGGGGCGGCTGACCGGGGAGCTGACGATGCCAAGGGACAGGACGACAAGGACCGCAGGTACGCCGCCGCACGGGGCCGGGCTCACGTCGCGTGCGGACGTCGCGCGCCACCGCACGGACACCGCCCGCCACCGAGTGAGGGCACCCGCCCTCCGGCCGCGTCCCCGCCGGACCGCGGCCAGGACGGACCCAGCGCACCCGCGGCGGCTCCCGGACGGCCGTGCGCCCGATCCACCCCACGACCGACCGCTGGAAGGGAACGCGATCATGCTTGACGGTTTTGTGCACTGGCCCGAAGAACTCGCGGCGGAGCTGCGCCGGACGGGGGTCTGGCGCGGCCGGCCGATCGGTGACTTGCTGCACGAGTCGTGCCGACGCAACGCCGGGCGGGTGGCCGTGGTGTGCGGCGAGCGCCGGATGACCTACGCGGAGCTGTCCCGGCGGGCGGACGGACTGGCGGGCGGCCTGATCCAGCTGGGCATCAAGCCCTTGGACCGGGTGGTGGTGCACCTCCCCAACGTCCCGGAGTTCGTCGTCCTGGTCTTCGCGCTGCTGCGGGCCGGTGCCGTCCCGGTGCTGGCGCTGCCCGGTCACCGTAGAACGGAGATCTCGCATCTGTGCGCCCACTCCGGCGCTGTCGCCTATGTGGTGAAGGACGAGTTCGGCGGGTTCGACTACCGCACGATCGCCCGGGAGATCCCGTCGGTCCCACACGTGATCGTCAGCGGTGACGCCCAGGAGTTCACCCAGCTGGAGTCGCTGGACTCCCGTGACGTCGCGCTGCCGCGGGTGGACGCGTCCGACCCCGCCCTGTTCCTGCTCTCCGGTGGCACCACCGGACTGCCGAAGCTGATCCCCCGCACCCACGACGACTACGAGTACGTCATGCGGGCCTGCGCGGAGGCGATGCAGGTGGGCGAGGAGGTGGTGTACCTGGCCGTCAACCCGGTCGCGCACCAGGCGGCCCTTGCCTGTCCGGGCGTGTTCGGCAGTCTCCTGCTGGGCGGGAAGGCGGTCCTCACGTCGAGCGTGCGGCCCGATGACGTCTTCTCACTGATCCGCCGCGAGGGGGTTACCGTGACCACTGTCGTGCCCTCGGTGCTGCGGCTGTGGGCCGATTCCGAACGGCCGCCCGGCGAACTGTCCCACCTGCTGATTCAGGTGGGCAGCGCGCCGCTCGACCCGGCCTTGGCGCGCCGTGCGGCCCAGGTGTTGGGCTGCCGGATCCAGCGGTGGTACGGCATCAGCGAGGGGCTGCTGACCCACATCCGGCTCGACGACCCTGAGGAGGTGGCCGTCAACACGGACGGCCGCCCGATGTCACCGGGTGACGAGGTCCGGATCGTCGACGAGTCGGGAAACCCCGTGCCCGAGGGCGAGGCGGGCGAGATGCAGGTACGGGGGCCGTACACCATCCGCGGGTACTACCGGGCCCCCGAGGAGAACGCCCGCTCGTTCACGCCGGACGGCTTCTTCCGCACCGGTGACCTCGTGCGGCGCGACCCGGACGGCAATATCGTGATCGTCGGCAGGATCAAGGACGTCATCAACCGAGTCGGCGAGAAGGTCTCCGCGGAGGAGCTGGAGCGGCATCTGCGCACCCACCCCGCCGTGCAGGACGCGGCCGTGATCGGCGTGGCGGACAGCGTGCTCGGCGAACGGACCTACGCGTTCGTCGTCCTCGACGAGGCGGACGTCCGTCCGTCGGCCATGAAGGAGTTCCTCAGGGGCCGCGGCCTGGCCGCCTACAAGATCCCCGACCGACTGATACCGATGCCGCAGCTTCCGCGCACACCGATGGGCAAGGTCGACAAGAAGGCGCTGCGCGCGGGGATCGCCGCCTCGAAACGCTGACGATGCCCAAGCCGGGGGACGGATTCTGCGTCCGTTCCGCGCCCACCTCGGCCGGTTGGCCACCTCATCCGGCTGGGATCCCACCGGGCGCCGGGACCTGCCCGACCCGGCCGCTGACCATGCCGCACACCGGCCCGTGACCGGCGGATGAGCAGCTCACTCGGCGCCGCCGGGCCACCTCCAAGTGCGGCAATTGACGCCTGCATCAAGTGGTGACCGGCGGCCCGGGCACGCACCGCTTCACCAGCCCTGACATACACAACCTGACGCTCCATCGAGGCGAGCGTCAGAACAGCCCGGCCCCCCGAAGGCCCGGGGCACCACCCGTCCGCTTCCCGTCACCGACCCAAACCGCAGGTCAGCCGACATCCGTCCGGCATGCGGCCTGCTCCACGGCGTGTGCCCATGGAAACATGTCAACGCTTCCCGCCCGGAACCTGAGAAATCAGAGATAGCAGGTCAAAGGCCCTTCTTGGCAGGCTCCAGAATTGCCACGCACTCCACGTGCGAGGTCATCGAAAAAGTGTCGGCCTGGACGGCTGTGCACGAAACAGCAGGTCATGCATCGATCTCATGGGTCGCTGGGCAGCGGTCGCGGTCCGACCCGGCGGGCCTGCCGCCCGCGCAGTCACCGCGCCGACAGTTGGCCCGCGGGTCCTTCGACTCCGGGACCGTGCCCGTAACGGGAGTCATCGACACAGCGGCGGTTGCGCTCATCTGCGGGGCATCGCCTTACTGGCTCGGCGTGAGCAGCAGGGCCATACGGCTGCAGCCGCCTTCGCCGGCGATGTGGAGCATGCAGGTCACCCCGCCCCGGGACCGTTCGGACCCGTCGCCGGGGCGCTGGCGCCGGGGCCTCGTTCCTTCTTCGGACCTGTGGCCGGGCCTTGCGGAACCGGCCGCGTGCGGATGCGCCCGGCAGAACATCGAGTCGGCGCCGACCACCGACCAGACGATCCGCCCTTCAGGCCGGTGTTTGCCCGGACCGGCTGCGGGAGCCGAGCCGCTCCCAGGTGTCCTCCGCCGACCATGGCGGTGCCTGG
>NZ_JBEYWC010000045.1:0-55652 GCF_040704505.1 Streptomyces sp. NPDC047002 | reverse complement strand
GGTGTCGACCTGCGGGTCGGCGTACGAGGGGTCGACCCAGGCCGTCTCGGTGCGGGTGGGACCGTGGCCCCACCCGCCGGATGCCCGGCGGGGCACAGCGGCCGGCGGGGTGCCTCGCGGGCTCGTGGGGGCGGTCTCGGAGGGCCGTCGGGTTTCCGCCCATCGGGCCGGGTTCGCGCGCAGGTGAGCGGCCCCGCCGAGGGCCCCCTCTGATGTCACGGCCCGGAGCCGGGGGCGGTAGGGTCGTAGGTGGTCGGGGACATCCCATACAGCTCGCCGGGCGTCGCGACGCACGGCGTACCAACGAGGAGATCGGTTTCGTGACGATCCGCGTAGGCATCAACGGCTTCGGCCGCATCGGGCGTAACTACTTCCGCGCGTTGCTGGAGCAGGGTGCGGACATCGAGATCGTGGCTGTCAACGACCTGGGTGACACCGCGACCACGGCCCACCTGCTGAAGTACGACACCATCCTGGGCCGCCTCAAGGCCGAGGTGACCCACACCGCCGACACCATCACCGTCGACGGCCACACCATCAAGGTGCTCTCCGAGCGCAACCCGGCCGACATCCCCTGGGGCGAGCTGGGCGTCGACATCGTCGTCGAGTCGACCGGCATCTTCACGAAGAAGGCCGACGCCGAGAAGCACATCGCGGGCGGCGCCAAGAAGGTCCTCATCTCGGCTCCGGCCACGGACGAGGACATCACCATCGTGCTGGGCGTCAACGAGGACAAGTACGACCCCGCGAAGCACACCATCATCTCCAACGCCTCCTGCACCACCAACTGCGTGGCGCCGATGGCGAAGGTCATGCTGGAGAACTTCGGCATCGTGTCCGGCCTGATGACCACGGTCCACGCCTACACGAGCGACCAGCGCCTCCAGGACTTCCCGCACCGCGACCTGCGCCGTGCCCGCGCCGCGGCCGAGAACATCATCCCGGCGAGCACCGGCGCGGCCAAGGCCCTCGGCCTGGTCATCCCGGAGCTCGCGGGCAAGCTCAACGGCATGGCGATGCGGGTGCCCGTCCCCACGGGCTCCGTCACCGACCTGGTCGTCGAGACCGAGCGCGTGGTGACCAAGGACGAGGTCAACGCCGCGTTCCAGAAGGCCGCCGAGGGCCAGCTCAAGGGCTACCTCTCCTACACCGAGGACCCGATCGTCTCCTCGGACATCGTCAACTGGCCGGCCTCCTGCACCTTCGACTCCTCCCTGACGATGGTTCAGGGCAAGAGCGTGAAGATCATCGGTTGGTACGACAACGAGTGGGGCTACTCCAACCGCCTCGTGGACCTCACCGTCTTCGTCGGCAACCAGCTCTGATCCGTACGGCACGAGCCCAGGGCCCGGCCCGCGCAGCGTCGCGGAGCACGGGCCCTGTGGCCTGTCGGCAGCCCTGAGGAGACCAGGAGACCCATGAGGACGATCGAAGAACTTCTGGCGGACGGCGTACGCGGCAAGCGCGTCTTCGTGCGCGCCGACCTGAACGTGCCCCTGTCCGGCACCGCCATCACCGACGACGGCCGCATCCGGGCCGTCGAGCCGACGGTCGCCCGCCTCGCCGAGGCCGGCGCGCGCGTGATCGTGGCCTCGCACCTCGGCCGCCCCAAGGGCGCGCCCGACGCCGCCTTCTCGCTGGCGCCCGCCGCCGCCCGCCTCGGCGAACTCCTCGGCAAGGACGTCGCGTTCGCGACCGACACGGTCGGCGACTCCGCCGCTCGGACCGTGGCGGCCCTCCAGGACGGCCAGGTGGCCGTGCTGGAGAACCTGCGCTTCAACCCCGGCGAGACCGCGAAGGACGACGCCGAGCGCGGCGCCTTCGCCGACCGGCTCGCCGCCCTCGCCGACCTCTACGTCGGCGACGGCTTCGGCGCCGTGCACCGCAAGCACGCCTCCGTCTACGACCTGCCGGCCCGCCTGCCGCACGCCGCGGGCTTCCTCATCGCCACCGAGGTCGGCGTCCTGAAGAAGCTCACCGAGGACGTCGCGCGCCCCTACGTCGTCGTGCTGGGCGGCGCCAAGGTCTCCGACAAGCTCGGCGTCATCGACCACCTCCTGGAGAAGGCCGACCGCATCCTCATCGGCGGCGGCATGGCCTTCACCTTCCTCAAGGCCCAGGGCCACGAGGTCGGCTCCTCGCTGCTCCAGGAGGACCAGATCCCCGCGGTGCGCGAGTACCTCAAGCGGGCCGACGAGCGCGGCGTGGAGTTCGTGCTCCCCGTCGACCTGAAGGTCGCAGCCGAGTTCCCCGACCTGAGGACCAAGGCGCCCGCCCACCCCGAGACCGTGCGCGCCGACGCCATGCCCGCGGGCAGGATGGGCCTCGACAACGGCCCCGAGACCTGCGCGCTCTACGCGTCGAAGCTCGCCGACGCGGCCACGGTCTTCTGGAACGGGCCGATGGGCGTCTTCGAACACCCCGACTACGCCGAGGGCACCAGGGCCGTGGCCCAGGGCCTGCTCGACTCCTCCGCCTTCACCGTCGTCGGCGGCGGCGACTCCGCGGCCGCCGTGCGCACGCTGGGCTTCGACGAGTCGGCGTTCGGCCACATCTCGACCGGCGGCGGCGCCAGCCTCGAATACCTCGAGGGCAAGACGCTCCCCGGCCTCGCCGCACTGGAGGACTGACCTTCCCATGACCGCAACACCCGAGAGCACCGGCCGCACGCCGCTGATGGCGGGCAACTGGAAGATGAACCTCAACCACCTGGAGGCCATCAGCCAGGTGCAGAAGCTGGCCTTCGGCCTGAACGACAAGGACTTCGCGGCCGTCGAGGTCGCCGTCCTGCCGCCGTTCACCGACCTGAGGTCCGTCCAGACCCTGATCGACGGCGACAAGCTGAAGATCAAGTACGGCGCGCAGGACATCTCAGCGCACGACTCCGGCGCGTACACGGGCGAGATCTCCGGCCCGATGCTCGCCAAGCTGAAGTGCTCGTACGTCGTCGTCGGCCACTCGGAGCGGCGCCAGTACCACGGCGAGACCGACGAGCTGTGCAACGCCAAGGCCAAGGCCGCCTACCGGCACGGCCTCACCCCGATCCTGTGCGTCGGCGAGCCCGAGTCCGTGCGCGAGGCCGGCGGCCACGTCGCCCACACCCTCGCCCAGGTCGAGGGCGGCCTCAAGGACGTCACGGCCGAGCAGGCCGAGACGCTCGTCATCGCCTACGAGCCGGTCTGGGCCATCGGCACCGGCAAGACCTGCGGCGCCGACGACGCCCAGGAGGTGTGCGGCGCCATCCGCGGCAAGATCGCGGAGCTGTACGCGCAGGACGTCGCCGACAAGGTGCGCATCCAGTACGGCGGCTCGGTCAAGTCGGGCAACGTCGCGGGGATCATGGCGCAGCCCGACATCGACGGCGCCCTCGTCGGCGGCGCCTCGCTGGACACGGACGAGTACGTCAAGATCGTGCGCTTCCGCGACCAGTGAGTGTGCCGTAGCACGGATTCGTCGTACCCTTGCGGGGGCCGGCCCCGGACGCGAACGTCCGGCGGTGGGCCCCCGCAGTGCGCGGCGGGTGGTGCGGCCGCTCAGGCCGCGGCCCGTCCGTCCGATCTGCTCGACAGATCGTGTCAGATCTTGTCCCAAGTTGTCCGGTCCGCTTGTCCGAGGAAGTTGGTTCAGCCGTGGTTCTGGGGTTCTCGATCGCCCTCATCGTCTTCAGCCTGCTGCTGATGCTGCTGGTGCTGATGCACAAGGGCAAGGGCGGCGGCCTCTCCGACATGTTCGGTGGCGGCATGCAGTCCTCCGTGGGCGGCTCCTCGGTCGCGGAGCGCAACCTCGACCGGATCACGGTCGTCGTCGCCCTCCTGTGGGTGGCGTGCATCGTGGTGCTGGGCCTGGTCATCAAGCTCAAGGGCTGAGCACGCGCGGGTTCCGCCCCGCTGGACGCGGCCTATCATGAGGATCCGCGCCCGGCGCGAGGGGCAGCAACTCCCTTAACTGGACGCGTGTTCGGCGTTCTCTAGACTGGGGCGCCCAGGGGCGCCCGGCCGTCGGGGAGCCCGGCAGCGCAGCTGCCGTTCGATGCTTTGCGGCACCATCACGCAGGGAGTTACGACCGTGGCAAGTGGCAACGCGATCCGGGGCAGCCGGGTCGGAGCGGGGCCGATGGGCGAGGCCGAGCGCGGCGAGTCCGCGCCCCGCCTGCGCATCTCCTTCTGGTGCTCCAACGGGCACGAGACACAGCCGAGCTTCGCCAGCGACGCGCAGGTCCCCGAGACGTGGGACTGCCCCCGCTGCGGCTTCCCGGCAGGTCAGGACCAGGACAACCCGCCGGACCCGCCGCGCACCGAGCCCTACAAGACGCACCTCGCGTACGTGCGCGAGCGGCGCAGCGACGCGGACGGCGAGGCGATCCTCGCCGAGGCGCTCGCGAAGCTGCGCGGCGAGATCTGACCATGGCGGACCGGCCGGGACACCCAGGGGTGCCCGGCCGGACGCGTCCGTGCCCGCCGGTCCCTCGGCCGTCCGCCTGATCAATTAGGTTGGAGGCCGAACAGGGGCACGCATCGAGGCACGAGAAGAAGTGGGCTGATCCGACATGAACGCTTACGGGGCTCGCACCAGGCTGGACAAGCTGCCCGAGTGGGCCGCGCTCGCCAAGCACCGCGAACAGTTCGGCGACACGCACCTGCGCGAGCTGTTCGACTCCCGCCCCGCGCGGGGCACCGAGTACACCGCGCGGGTCGGCGACCTCAGCGTGGACTACTCGAAGCACCTGGTGACGGACGAGACGCTGGCGCTGCTGCGGGACCTCGCGAAGGCCACGGGCGTCGCGGAGCTGCGGGACGCCATGTTCCGCGGCGAGAAGATCAACACCACCGAGGACCGCGCCGTCCTGCACGTCGCGCTGCGCGCCCCGCGCGACGCGGTCATCGAGGTCGACGGGGAGAACGTCGTACCGGCCGTGCACGCGGTCCTCGACAAGATGTCCGGTTTCGCCGAGCGGGTGCGCTCCGGCGCGTGGACCGGGCACACCGGCCGGCCCATCAAGAACGTCGTCAACATCGGCATCGGCGGCTCCGACCTCGGTCCCGCCATGGCCTACGAGGTCCTGCGCACCTTCACCCGCCGCGACCTCACCGTCCGCTTCGTCTCCAACGTCGACGGCGCCGACCTGTACGAGGCGGTGCGCGACCTCGACGCGGCCGAGACGCTGTTCGTCATCGCGTCCAAGACGTTCACGACGATCGAGACCATCACCAACGCGACCTCCGCGCGCGCGTGGCTGCTCGGCGAGCTGGGCGCGGGGCAGGAGGCGGTCGCCAAGCACTTCGTCGCGCTGTCCACCAACGCGGGCAAGGTCGCCGACTTCGGCATCGACACCGACAACATGTTCGAGTTCTGGGACTGGGTCGGCGGCCGCTACTCGTACGACTCGGCCATCGGGCTCTCACTGATGATCGCGATCGGCCCCGACCGCTTCCGCGAGATGCTCGACGGCTTCCACACCGTCGACGAGCACTTCCGCACCGCGCCGCCCGAGTCCAACGTGCCGCTGCTGCTCGGCCTGCTCGGCGTCTGGTACGGCTCGTTCTTCGACGCGCAGACCCACGCGGTCCTCCCGTACAGCCACTACCTGTCGAAGTTCACCGCGTACCTCCAGCAGCTGGAGATGGAGTCCAACGGCAAGTCCGTGGACCGCGACGGCAGGCCGGTCGACTGGCAGACGGGCCCGGTCGTATGGGGCACCCCCGGCACCAACGGGCAGCACGCGTACTACCAGTTGATCCACCAGGGCACCAAGGTCATCCCCGCGGACTTCATCGGCTTCGCCCGCCCCTCGGCGGACCTGCCGGCCCCGCTCGCCGCGCAGCACGACCTGCTGATGGCCAACTTCTTCGCGCAGACCCAGGCGCTCGCCTTCGGCAAGACGCCCGACGAGGTGCGCGCCGAGGGCGTCGCCGAGGAGCTCGTGCCGCACAAGACCTTCCGCGGCAACCACCCGACGACGACCGTCCTGGTGCCCGACCTGACGCCCTCGGCGCTCGGCCAGCTGATCGCGCTGTACGAGCACAAGGTCTTCGTGCAGGGCGCCGTCTGGAACATCGACTCCTTCGACCAGTGGGGCGTCGAGCTCGGCAAGGTGCTCGCCAAGAACATCGAGCCCGTCCTCACCGGCGAGAAGTCCGCCGAGGGGCTCGACTCCTCGACGACCGGACTCGTCGCCCTCTACCGCTCGCTGCGCGGCCGCTGACCGATGACGACGGGGGCGCAGGCGGCCGGGTCCGCGCACACGGCGCCGCACCGGGGCACCGGAGGGCCCGCGGGCCCGGAGTACCGGCTGCGGCCGCCCAGCGAGGCGCTCGACCCGCGCGCCGTCGCCTGGTGGCGCACCCAGTGGCTGCTGGCCGCCGCGGGTCCCGCCGCGTCGCTCGCCCTCGTCGGCGCGCTCGTCGGGCCCGCGCGCGTGCCGCTGCTCACGGCGGCCGCCGCGGTCACGGCCGCGGGCCTCGCCTGCGCGGCCGCCGTGCCGCGCTGGTGGTACCGGGTGCACCGGTGGGAGGTCACCGACGACGCGGTCTATGCGCGCTCCGGCTTCTTCTGGCAGGAGTGGCGGGTCGCGCCGATGTCCCGCATCCAGACCGTGGACACCGTGCGCGGCCCGCTTGAACAGCTGTTCCGTCTTTCGACCGTCACGGTGACCACGGCGTCGGCGAAGGGGGCCGTGCACCTCAGGGGCCTCGACCGGGACACGGCCGCGGGCCTCGCCGAGCGGCTCACCCGCATCACCCAGGAGACGCCGGGCGACGCCACATGACGGCGGGCGCGGCGGAGGCGGACGGGCGGACCGCGCCGCCGGGCCCCGCGGAGACCGGGCGGTGGCGGCGCCTCGACCCGCGGACGTACGTCGTCACGGCGCTGGTGCTCGCCGGTGTCGTCGTCATCGCGGGCGCGCCCGCGGCGCTCGGCATCATGGCCGCGCTCGGCGTGGCCCGCGCCACGCTGTGGACGGTCGCGGGCGCCGTGCTCGCCACCGCGCTCGGCACCGGCGTCGACTACGTGCGCCGGCGCCGCACCGGCTACCGCGTCGGACCGGAGCGCGCCGAGCTGCGCCAGGGCCTGCTGCTGGTGAAGCGCCGCTCGCTGCCGCTGGAGCGCATACGGACCGTCGACCTCACCGCCAGCCCGCTGCTGCGGGTGTTCGGCCTGGTCACCGTACGGATCGGCACCGGTGAACACGCCCGCGACGGCGCCCTCGAACTGGAGTCGGTCGCCCGCGCGGAGGGCGAGCGGCTGCGGCGGGAACTCCTCGCGCACACCCCGGTGCCCAAGGCGCCGCCGCCCGACGAGGGCACGCTCGCCGCGATACGGCCCGCCTGGGTGCTGTACGCGCCGGTCTCGTTCCTCTCCCCGCTGCTCGCGGGCGCCTCCGTGGGCGGCCTGCTCCAGGTCAGCGACTGGTTCGGGGCGCAGCGCGACGTGATCGGGCTGGTGGCGCGCTGCTTCCGGCACGCGCCCCTGGGCTGGGCCGTCGCGGGCTCGGCTGCGGCCGCGCTGGCCGCGGGCGCGGTCGGTGCGCTCGGCGTGTGGACCGAGATGTGGTGGAACCACCGGCTCGAACGCGAGCCGGGCGGCACGCTGCGGGTGCGGCGCGGGCTGTTCACCGCGCGCTCGGTCTCCATCGAGGAGCGGCGGCTGCGGGGCGTCGAGGTGGTGGAGCCGCTCGGCGTGCGGCTGCTGCGCGCCGCGCGGGTCGACGCCGTCGCGACGGGGCTCGTGCACAAGGACGCGGGGGAGAAGCACGTCGACCACCGCAACCTGCTGCCCGCGGCGCCCCGGGCCGTCGCGCACGCGGTCGCCGCGCGGGTGCTCAGGGAGCCGGTGCCGCCGACGGCCGCCCCGCTGGCCGCGCACCCGGCGGCGGCCCGGGGCAGGAGGCTGCGCCGGGCGCTGGCCGCCGCGCTCGCGCCGGTCGGCCTCGCCGCCGTCCTCGGCCCCTGGTGGGCGGCCGCGTGCGCGGCGGCCGTCGCGCTGCCCGCGGCGGCGGCGCTCGCCCGGAGCGCGTACCGGGCCCTGGGGCACGGCCTGAGCGGCCCCTACCTGGTGGCGCGCTCCGGCGCGGTCCGCAGGTCCACGGTGGCGCTGCAGCGCTCGGGCGTGATCGGCTGGACCGTACGGCAGTCGTACGTCCAGCGCAGGGCCGGGCTCGTCACGCTCACCGCCACCACGGCTGCGGGCCGCGGCCGCTACCGCGTGCCGGACGCCGCGGAGTCCGAGGCGCTCGCCTTCGCCGAGGAGGCCGTACCCGGCCTGCTCGCCCCGTTCCTGATCACGCGGCCGCCGCGGGGCGGGGACAGCAGCGTGCGGCACGCTCTCTGACGGGGTGCGGGCGGGCGCCCGTCCTCAGGCCGCGCCGCGCCCGCCGAGCTGGATGCCCGCCATCCGCCTCCACTCGTACGGGCCCGTGACGACCTTGGCCGCGAGCTCGCCTTCGAAGGACTCCCGCAGTGCGAGACCCGCCTGCTCGGCCGCGCTGCGCGCGACCTCGTCGGACGGCGCCACGAGGTCGCCCCAGCCGCCGTCGGCGCCGACCAGCACGATGCGGGTGCCGCGCCTGCCGAGGTAGGCGAGCTGCCCCTCGGCGCCGCCGTGCCGCGCCCCGAACGCGCGGATCTGCTGGGCGAGCCGCGCCGCACTCCGCGCGGCCCGCGCCGTGCGCCGCCGCTCCCCGGCATCGACCTTCCCGACCGGAGCCTCAGCCGTGGCGCCGGCCTTGCCCGCCGAGCCCTCACCCTCCGCCGAGCCCTCCCCGGCCGCCGCGTCGGCTGCCGCCTTCCCCGCCGGAGCCTCAGCCTGCGCGCCGGCCTTCTGGGCCGGTGCCTCAGCCTTGGCAGGGGCCTTCTGGACCGGGGCCTCGGCCTTGGCTGCGGGCTTCCCGGCCGCGGGCTCGGCCCGCGCGGCGCCCTTCTGCTCGGGCTCGGCCCGCGCGTCGGGCTCGGTCTCGGCGGCCTTCGGCGCTCCGGCCGGTTCCGCGGCGGGAGCCTTCGCGGCCTCGGGCGTGGCGGCCGGCTTCTCCGCCGCGGCCTCGGCATCCGAAGCGGCGGGCGCCTGCGCTGCGGGCTTCGCCGGTGCGGGCGCGGGCTTCGGGTTCGCGTCCTCGGGCGGTGCGGCGCCTTCGGCGCCCTTCTCTTCGCTCTCTGCCATGTGCGAAGGCTACCCACGGGTAGCGGGTACGGCGACGCCCCGGGCGCGTGGTGTGGGCCACGCGATCACCGGGGCGTCGGGGAGCGTGCGGGTCAGCGCAGGAACGGGTCCACGGCCACCGCGACGAACAGCAGCGACACATAGGTGATGGACCAGTGGAACAGGCGCATCTCCTTGAGCTTCGCGCCCACCACGCCCGCGTTGGCGCGCGCCCTGAGGCGGTGCGCCTCCATGAGCCACCACGCGCCGGACAGCGCGGCGACCGCCGTGTAGAACCAGCCGGTGTAGCCGAGCGGGGTGAGCGTCAGCGAGACCAGGACCATCACCCAGCTGTAGACCACGACCTGCTTGGCGACCGCCTTGTTCGTGGCGATGGCGGGCAGCATCGGCACGCCCACCCGCTCGTAGTCGTCGCGCACGCGCATCATCAGGACCCAGGTGTGCGGCGGCGTCCAGAAGAAGATGACGAGGAAGAGGACGACCGCGGCCCACGACATCGAGTCCGTCACCGCGGACCAGCCGATGAGCACCGGCATGCAGCCCGCGATGCCGCCCCAGACCACGTTCTGTGACGTACGGCGCTTGAGGCCGAGCGTGTAGACGAAGACGTAGAAAAGAAGCGCGCCGAGCGCCATTGCCGCCGACAGCCAGTTGACCAGCAGACCGAACCAGAGCGTCGAGACCGCCGCGAGCGCGATGCCGAATACGAGCGCCTCGCGCGGCGAGACCATTCCGGTCACGAGGGGCCGCTGGGACGTCCGGTCCATCAGGGCGTCGATATCACGGTCGATATACATGTTCAGCGCATTGGCGCCGCCCGCGGAGAGGTAACCGCCGAGGCAGGTCGCGAGCACCAGCCACAGATCGGGCACGCCCCGGGCCGCGAGGAACATCACCGGCACGGTGGTGATCAGCAGCAGCTCGATGATCCGCGGCTTCGTCAGCTCCACGAATGCCCTGACGCGGGCTCCGAACGGCCGTTGGGCCCTCGGGCTCGACGTCGCGGCGACCCCTGCGGGTCGGGACTCGACGGCCGTCACGTACACCCCTGACAGAGAAATCCCAGCAAGCCCCGGGCGTCGTGAAGCCCCGGTGAAGTCTTGCGCGTACCACGCCACTCTAGACGTTGCCCAGATGCCGCCCCCCGCGGGGGTCGCTCGTGTTGGGGGCGCTCAGAGGCGCGGCGAACGGCTCATCGGGAGGCGGACTTCCGGCCGAGACCGCACCCTGGGAATGCACGGGAAATACCGGGGAAATGCGTGCGCGGTCGGCCACGGCCGCGAGGGTAGGCTCGACACCGATCCGGTGCCTTAGCAGGACACCGGCCGCGACATGTGGAGAGGAGCCCTGACTCAGGGTGAGCACCAAGCCGACCACCACAGACTTCAAGTGGACAGAGCTGGACCAGAGGGCGGTCGACACCGTCCGAGTCCTGGCAGCGGATGCCGTGCAGAAGGTCGGCAACGGCCATCCCGGTACGGCGATGAGCCTGGCCCCCGCCGCGTACACCCTCTTCCAGAAGGTGATGCGGCACGACCCCGCGGACGCCGACTGGACCGGGCGCGACCGGTTCGTGCTGTCCGCCGGGCATTCGTCCCTGACCCTCTACATCCAGCTCTACCTGGCCGGCTTCGGCCTTGAGCTGGACGACCTGAAGGCCCTGAGGACCTGGGGCTCCAAGACCCCCGGACACCCGGAGTACGGCCACACCGTCGGTGTCGAGACGACGACGGGCCCCCTCGGCCAGGGCGTCGCCAACGCGGTCGGCATGGCCATGGCCTCCCGGTACGAGCGCGGCCTCTTCGACCCCGAAACCGCGCAGGGCACCTCCCCGTTCGACCACTACATCTACGCGATCGCCGGCGACGGCTGCCTCGAAGAGGGCATCTCGGCCGAGGCGTCCTCCCTCGCGGGCCACCAGAAGCTCGGCAACCTGATCCTGCTGTGGGACGACAACCACATCTCGATCGAGGGCGACACCGAGGTCGCGATCAGCGAGGACACCCTCAAGCGGTACGAGGCGTACGGCTGGCACGTCCAGCGCGTCCAGCCGAAGGAGGACGGCGACCTCGACCCGCACGCGCTGTACGCGGCGATCCAGGAGGCCAAGGCCGTCACCGACCGCCCCTCCTTCATCGCGATGCGCTCGATCATCGCCTGGCCCGCCCCGCACGCGCAGAACACCGAGGCCGCGCACGGCTCGGCGCTCGGCGCCGACGAGGTCGCCGCGACCAAGAGCGTCCTCGGCTTCGACCCGGAGCAGAGCTTCGCCGTCGCCGACGAGGTCATCGAGCACACCCGCAAGGCGCTCGACCGGGGCCGCGAGGCGCGGGCCGAGTGGGAGAAGTCGTTCGCCGCCTGGCGCACCGCCAACCCCGAGCACGCCGCGACCTTCGACCGGGTCGCCTCCGGCACCCTGCCCGAGGGCTGGGAGGACGCGCTGCCCGTCTTCGAGACCGGCACGTCCCTCGCCACCCGCGCCGCGTCCGGCAAGATCCTCCAGGCGCTCGGCCCTGTCGTCCCCGAGCTGTGGGGCGGCTCCGCGGACCTCGCGGGCTCGAACAACACGACGTTCGACAAGAACTCGTCGTTCCTCCCCGTCGGCAACCCGCTGCCGGAGGCTGACCAGTACGGCCGCACGATCCACTTCGGCATCCGCGAGCACGCCATGGCCGCGGCGATGAACGGCATCACCCTGCACGGCAACACCCGTGTCTACGGCGGTACGTTCCTCATCTTCTCGGACTACATGCGCAACTCTGTGCGCCTGTCCGCGCTGATGCACCTGCCGGTCACGTACGTGTGGACGCACGACTCCATCGGCCTCGGCGAGGACGGCCCCACGCACCAGCCGGTCGAGCAGCTGGCCTCGCTGCGCGCCATTCCCGGCCTGAACATCGTCCGCCCCGCCGACGCGAACGAGACGGTCGTCGCGTGGCGCGAGATCCTGCGCCGCTACACCAAGGAGTACGGCAAGGGCCACCCGCACGGCCTCGCGCTGACCCGCCAGGGCGTGCCGACGTACGCGCCGAACGAGGACGCGGCCCGCGGCGGCTACGTGCTCGCGGAGGCGGAGGGCGGCGCCCCGCAGGTGGTGCTGATCGCCACCGGCTCCGAGGTGCAGCTCGCCGTGGCGGCCCGCGAGCAGCTCCAGTCCGAGGGGGTCGCCACGCGCGTCGTGTCGATGCCGTCGGTCGAGTGGTTCGAAGAGCAGGACCAGGGGTACCGGGAGTCCGTGCTGCCGCCGTCCGTGAGGGCGCGGGTCGCGGTCGAGGCCGGTGTCGGCCTGACCTGGTACCGGTACGTGGGCGACGCGGGCCGGGTCGTCTCGCTCGAGCACTTCGGCGCCTCCGCGGACGGCAAGGTCCTCTTCCGCGAGTTCGGCTTCACGCCCGAGGCCGTGGCCGCGGCCGCGCGGGAATCTCTGGCCGCCGCCGCACGCTGACGCCTGTACACGACAAGTAGGAGATGCAACCGACATGACAGACGCACTGAAGCGCCTCTCCGACGAAGGCGTAGCGATCTGGCTGGACGACCTGTCGCGCAAGCGGATCACCTCGGGCAACCTGGCCGAGCTGATCGACGAGCAGCACGTGGTGGGCGTCACGACGAACCCGTCGATCTTCCAGAAGGCGATCTCCCAGGGCGACGGGTACGACACCCAGCTCACCGAGCTCGCGGCCCGCAGGGTGACCGTCGAGGAAGCCGTCCGGATGATCACCACGGCCGACGTCCGCGACGCCGCGGACATCCTCCGCCCGACGTTCGACGCGACGGGCGGCCAGGACGGCCGGGTCTCCATCGAGGTGGACCCGCGTCTCGCGCACAACACCCTGGCGACGATCGCCGAGGCCAAGCAGCTGGCCTGGCTGGTGGACCGGCCGAACACGCTGATCAAGATCCCGGCGACCGAGGCGGGCCTGCCCGCGATCACCGAGACCATCGCGCGAGGCATCAGCGTCAACGTGACCCTGATCTTCTCGCTGGAGCGCTACCGCAAGGTCATGGACGCCTACCTGACCGGCCTGGAGAAGGCCAAGGCGGCCGGCCTCGACCTCTCGAAGATCTACTCCGTGGCGTCGTTCTTCGTCTCCCGCGTCGACACCGAGATCGACAAGCGCCTCGACGCGCTCGGCACGGACGAGGCCAAGGCGGCACGCGGCAAGGCCGCCGTCGCCAACGCCCGCCTGGCGTACGAGGCGTACGAGGAGGTCTTCGGCAGCGACCGCTGGGCCGCGCTCGACCGCGCGCAGGCCAACAAGCAGCGTCCGCTGTGGGCCTCGACGGGCGTCAAGGACAAGGCGTACAAGGACACCATGTACGTCGACGACCTGGTCGCGCCGAACACGGTGAACACCATGCCCGAGGCGACCCTCGAAGCGGTCGGCGACCACGGCGGCGCCACGGGCGACGCCGTCCGCGGCACCTACGACCAGGCGCGCGCCGACCTGGCGGCCGTGGAGAAGCTGGGGATCTCCTACGACGAGGTCGTCCGGCTCCTTGAGGACGAGGGCGTCGAGAAGTTCGAGGCGTCCTGGAACGACCTGCTCAAGTCGACCGAGGCGGAGCTCAAGCGCCTCGCCCCCTCGGAGGGCTGATCCCCTTGACCGCAACACACGGAGCCAACCCGCTCCGTGACGCCGCGGACCGGAGGCTCCCGCGCATCGCGGGGCCTTCGGGCCTGGTCATCTTCGGTGTCACGGGCGACCTGTCCCGCAAGAAGCTGATGCCGGCCGTCTACGACCTGGCCAACCGCGGCCTGCTGCCGCCGGGCTTCTCGCTCATCGGCTTCGCCCGCCGCGACTGGGAGGACGAGGACTTCGCCCAGGTCGTCCACGACGCCGTCAAGGAGCACGCGCGCACCGCCTTCCGCGAGGAGGTCTGGCAGCAGCTGAGCCAGGGCATGCGGTTCGTCCAGGGCACCTTCGACGACGACGAGGCGTTCGACACGCTGAAGGCGACCATCGACGACCTCGACAAGTCCCAGGGCACGGGCGGCAACTTCGCCTTCTACCTGTCGGTGCCGCCGAAGTTCTTCCCCAAGGTCGTGCAGCAGCTCAAGAAGCACGGGCTCGCCGACCAGAAGGAGGGCTCCTGGCGCCGCGCCGTCATCGAGAAGCCCTTCGGCCACGACCTCAGGTCCGCGAAGGAGCTCAACGCGGTCGTCCACGAGGTCTTCCCGCCGAACGAGGTCTTCAGGATCGACCACTACCTCGGCAAGGAGACCGTCCAGAACATCCTGGCGCTCCGCTTCGCCAACACCCTCTTCGAGCCGATCTGGAACCGGTCGTACGTCGACCACGTGCAGATCACCATGGCCGAGGACATCGGCATCGGCGGTCGCGCCGGGTACTACGACGGCATCGGCGCGGCCCGCGACGTCATCCAGAACCACCTCCTCCAGCTGATGGCGCTGACCGCGATGGAGGAGCCCGCCTCCTTCGACGCGGACGCGCTGGTCGCGGAGAAGACCAAGGTCCTCGGCGCCGTGCGGCTGCCGAAGGACCTGGCGGCCGACACCGTGCGCGGCCAGTACGCGGCGGGCTGGCAGGGCGGCGAGCGGGCCGTCGGCTACCTCGAAGAGGACGGCATCGACCCCAAGTCGAAGACCGACACCTACGCGGCGGTCAAGCTGGGGATCGAGAACCGCCGCTGGGCGGGCGTGCCGTTCTACCTGCGCACCGGCAAGCGCCTCGGCCGCCGCGTCACCGAGATCGCGGTCGTCTTCCAGCGCGCCCCGCACTCGCCCTTCGACCACACCGCGACGGACGAGCTGGGGCAGAACGCCCTGGTCATCCGGGTCCAGCCGGACGAGGGCGTCACCATGCGGTTCGGCTCGAAGGTCCCCGGCACCTCCATGGAGGTGCGGGACGTCTCGATGGACTTCCAGTACGGCGAGTCCTTCACGGAGTCCAGCCCCGAGGCGTACGAGCGGCTCATCCTCGACGTGCTGCTCGGCGACGCCAACCTCTTCCCCCGCACGGAGGAGGTCGAGCTGTCCTGGAAGATCCTCGACCCGATCGAGGACTTCTGGGACAAGCACGGCAGGCCCGCCCAGTACGAGTCCGGGACCTGGGGTCCCGCCGAGGCGGACGAAATGCTCGCACGAGACGGACGGAGCTGGCGGCGGCCATGAAGATCGACCTCACGGACACCACGTCCAGCAAGATCAACAAGGCGCTGGTGCAGGGCCGCAGGGCCATCGGGTCACCGTCGGTCGGCATGGTCCTCACCCTCGTCGTCGTCACCGACGAGGAGAACGCGTACGACGCCCTCAAGGCGGCGAGCGACGCCTCGCGCGAGCACCCCTCGCGGATGCTCGTCGTCGTCAAGCGGCCCTCGCGCTCCCCGCGCGACCGCGCCAACGCCCGCCTCGACGCCGAGGTCAGGGTCGGCGAGGACGCGGGCATCGGCGAGACGGTCGTCCTGCGGCTGTACGGCGAGGTCATCGACCACGCCCAGTCGGTGGTGCTGCCGCTGCTGCTGCCCGACGCGCCCGTCGTCGCCTGGTGGCCCGTCGACGCGCCGGCCAACCCGGCCAAGGACCCGCTGGGCGCGCTCGCCCAGCGCCGCGTCACGGACTCGTTCGCCGCGCAGAACCCGGTCGAGGAGCTGAAGAAGCGCGCCTCCGTCTACACGCCGGGCGACACCGACCTCGCCTGGAGCAGGATCACCCCCTGGCGCTCCATGCTCGCCGCCGCACTCGACCAGGTGACCTGCAAGGTCAGCTCCGTCGAGGTGGAGGGCGAGCAGGACAACCCGAGCTGCGAGCTGCTCGCCATGTGGCTCGCCGACCGCCTCGGCGTGCCGGTCAGGCGCGCGGTCTCCAAGGGGCCAGGGCTCACGGCCGTCCGGATGGAGACGACCTGCGGCCCGGTCGCCATCGACCGCGCCGACGGCTCCCTCGCCACGCTCTCCATCGAGGGCCAGCCCGACCGCGCCGTCGCGCTCAACCGCCGCGAAACGGCCGAGCTGATCGCGGAGGAGCTGCGCAGGCTCGACCCCGACGACACCTACGCGGCGACGCTGCGCTTCGGCGTCGACCGGCTGCGGGAGGCGTCGGCCGAGGCGGGCCAGGGGAAGGACGGCGCGGCCCCGGCACCCGCGAAGAAGACGGCTGCCAGGAAGGCGGCGTCCACGTGAGTACCACGCCCCAGCTCGTCGTTCACCGCGACAAGGAGCTCATGGCGTGTGCCACGGCCGCGCGGCTGATCACGAGGATCGTGGACGCGCAGGCCTCGCGCGGCTCGGCCTCGGTCGTCCTGACCGGCGGCCGCAACGGCAACGGCCTGCTGGCCGCGCTCGCGTCCTCCCCGGCGCGCGACGCGGTCGACTGGGCCCGCCTCGACCTGTGGTGGGGCGACGAGCGCTTCCTGCCCGAGGGTGACGGCGAGCGCAACGCCACCCAGGCGCGTGAGGCGCTGCTCGACAGCGTGCCGCTCGACCCGAAGCGTGTACACGCGATGCCCGCGTCCAACGGCCCCTACGGCAGCGACATCGAGGCGGCGGCCGCCGCCTACGCCGCCGAACTGGCCGCGGCCGCGCGACCTGAGGACCACGCGCAGGTCCCGTCCTTCGACGTCCTGATGCTGGGGGTGGGCCCCGACACGCATGTCGCGTCCCTCTTCCCCGAGCTGCCGGGCGTACGGGAGACGGAGCGCACGGTCGTCGCGGTGCACGGCGCGCCGAAGCCGCCGCCGCTGCGGATCTCCTTCACGCTGCCCGCGATCAGGGCGGCGCACGAGGTGTGGCTGCTGGCCGCGGGCGAGGACAAGGCGGAGGCCGCGGAGATCGCGCTCTCCGGCGCCGGGGAGGTCCAGGCGCCCGCGGCGGGCGCCACCGGCCGCTCCCGCACGCTCTGGCTGATGGACGAGGCGGCGGCGTCGAAGCTGCCCCGCGCGCTCCACCCGCCGGGCAAGCCCTGACGCCCGTACGCACCGCACGTACCGCGCACGACGGCCCGGTCCCACCCCGCGGGGGAGGGTCCGGGCCTTCGGCCGTACGGCGGGGTTGCGGTCAGACCGCGGCAGCGAGCGGCGGCTCGGTCTGCGCCGGGAGTCCCGGCGCCGCGTCCGGGCGCTCGCGCAGGCTCACCGCGACGCGCAGGACGCCGATCCACACGGCGCAGATGCCCAGCATGTGCACGGCGACGAGCCCCTCCGGCACACCGGTGGCGGACTGCACGACGCCGACGACGCCCTGCGCGAGCAGTACGAAGAGGAAGTTGCGTGCCAGTGCGCGGGTGTCGCGCGGCGCGTCCACGACGTGCAGGCCGATCCAGAGGGCGGCCGACATCGCGACGACGAGGCAGGCGAGGCCGCCGTGCACGTACACCGTGTCGAGCCAGTCGAACGGCATCCGCGGCACCTTGCTGCTGTCGCCCGCGTGGATGCCGGACCCGGTGGTGACGGTGCCCGCGGCGATCAGCACGGCCGTCGCCGCGACCATCCACGCCGTCAGGCGGCGCAGCGGCAGCGGCGCGCGCGGCCTGGCGGGCAGGTCGCCCTCGCGGGAGCGCAGCCAGGCCAGGGTCGTGACGGTGACGAAGACCATGGCGAGCAGCAGATGGCCTGCGACCGTCCAGGGGTTGAGCTTGACCAGCACGGTGATGCCGCCGAGCACCGCGTTCGCCACGACCAGCCAGAACTGCGACCAGGCGAGCCGGGTGACGCTGCGCCTGCGGGGCCCGGCGCAGCGTGCTACGACGATCGCCCAGCCGACGACGACGCAGAGCACGTCGGTCAGCATCCGGTTGCCGAACTCGATCGCGCCGTGCAGGCCGAGCGTGGGGGTCGCCGTCAGGCTGGCGTCCGAGCACTTGGGCCAGGTGGGGCAGCCGAGTCCCGAGCTCGTCAGGCGGACCGCGCCGCCGGTGACGACGATGACCACGCTCATCACCACGGCCGCGAGCAGCGACCAGCGGACCAGGCGGGGGGAGGGCGTCCAGCGCGCGGCGAGGAAGGCCAGGGGGTTGCGGGCCGCTTCGGCCGCGGCCGCCCGGGTGACGTTCGGCATGGGCCTCATCGTAGGCGCCCGCTTGTGCGCGTTTTCACGAGGGGTGCTCCGCCGCACTCCCACCCGCCGCCCCCGTCACTCCCACCCGCCGCCCACGTCACTCCCACCCGCCGCCCACGTCACTCCCAGCGGAAGAGGGCGCCCGCGGCGCCGAGCCCCGCGACGGTCCACGCGGCGAGGACGCCGAGGTCGCCCCAGGGCATCGAGGCGCCGTGCTGGAGCACGTCCCGCAGCCCGCCGGAGAGCGCGGCGATCGGCAGCAGCTGGAGGGCCTCGCGCGCCGCGTCGGGGAACTTGTCGAGCGGCACGACCACGCCGCCGGCGACCAGCAGCAGGACGAAGACCAGGTTGGCGGCCGCGAGCGTCACCTCGGCCTTGAGGGTGCCCGCCATCAGGAGCCCGAGCCCGGAGAACGCGGCCGTGCCGAGCAGGAGCAGCAGGGCGACGGAGCCCGGGTCGCCGTGCGGCGACCAGCCGAGCAGCAGCGCGATGACCGTGAGCAGCGCCACCTGGAGGATCTCCGTGACCAGGACGCACAGCGTCTTCGCGGTCATCAGGCCCCAGCGGGGCAGCGGCGAGGCGCCGAGCCGCTTGAGCACGCCGTAGCGCCGGTCGAAGCCCGTGGCGATGGCCTGCCCGGTGAAGGCGGTGGACATCACGGCGAGCGCGAGGACGCCGGGCGCGAGGAAGTCCACGGACCTGCCGCCGCCGGTGTCGACGATGTCGACCGTCGAGAACAGGACGAGCAGCAGCGCCGGGATGACCGCCGTGAGCAGCAGCTGCTCGCCGTTGCGCAGCAGCAGCCTCGTCTCGAACGCGGTCTGCGCCGCGATCATCCGCACGAGCGGCGCCGCGCCCGGCGCCGGCGCGTAGGTGCCCGTACCCGCGCCCGCGGGCGCGCCCACGGGGTCGGTGGTGGCGGTCATCGGCGCAGCTCCTTGCCGGTCAGTTCGAGGAAGACGTCCTCCAGCGTGTGCCGCTCCACGGAGATGCCGTCGGGCAGCACGCCGTGCTGCGCGCACCAGGAGGTGACGGTCGCGAGCAGCTGCGGGTCGACCGTGCCGGTGATCCGGTACGCGCCGGGCGTCAGCTCGGCGGCCCCCGTGCCGTCCGGCAGGGCCTTCAGCAGCGAGCCGAGGTCGAGCCCGGGGCGGCCGGTGAAGCGCAGGGTGTTCTCGGCACCGCCCCTGCACAGCTCCTCGGGGTCGCCCTGCGCGACGACACGCCCGGCGTCGACGATCACCACGTCGTCCGAGAGGCTCTCGGCCTCGTCCATGAAGTGCGTGGTCAGCACCGTGCTGACGCCGTCGGCGCGCAGCTCGCGCACCAAATCCCAGGTGGCGCGGCGGGCCTGCGGGTCGAGGCCCGCGGTGGGCTCGTCGAGGAAGACCAGCTCGGGGCGGCCGACGACGGCGAGCGCGAGCGCGAGCCGCTGCTGCTGGCCGCCGGAGAGCCGCCGGTAGGCCGTACGGCCGCAGGAGCCGAGGCCGAGGCGTTCGATCAGCGCGTCCACGTCCAGCGGGTCGGCGTACAGGCGCGCCATGTGGCGCAGCATCTCCTCGGCGCGCGCGCCGGAGTACACCCCGCCCGACTGGAGCATCACGCCGACGCGGGGGCGCAGCGCCGCCGCGTCGGCGACCGGGTCGAGGCCGAGGACGCGTACGCTGCCCGCGTCGGGTCTGCGGTAGCCCTCGCAGATCTCGACGGTGGTGGTCTTGCCCGCGCCGTTCGGCCCGAGCACCGCGGTCACCGTGCCCGCGCGCACCAGCAGGTCGAGGCCGTCCACGGCGGTCTTGGTCCCGTAGCGCTTGACCAGGCCCCGGATCGACACGACGGGGCCGGGCCCGCCGCCGGTGGTGTCGGGGGAGTCGCTGTGCATGGCGGAAGTCTAGGTGTATTGCCCCGTGAGGTTGGGGGCGCGGGGACCACCGGGGACCCGACCCCTTGGTTAGGTAACCCTAAGTGACATAGGGCACCGTCGATCGTTGCGGACCGTGGTTGTCACCACGCTCGGAATTACGCAACAATGGCGTTGTGAAAAACGTCGGCGAGACTCGGGAGGCCCCCAGGGGGACCCCGCAGGACGACCTGGCGACCGGTGAGCACTCGACCCGCAACCGCGTCGCGCGGTCCATCCTGGACCACGGCCCCTCCACGGTGGCCGAGCTCGCCGACCGCCTCGGCCTGACCGCCGCCGCCGTACGCCGCCACCTCGACGCGCTGGCCGCCGAGAGCGTGGTCGAGCCCCGCGAGAAGCGGGTCTACGGCTCGCGCGGCCGCGGCCGCCCCGCGAAGGTCTTCGCCCTCACGGACTGCGGCAGGGACGCCTTCGACCAGTCCTACGACAAGCTCGCCGCCGACGCGCTGCGCTGGATCGCCGCCGCCGCGGGCGGCGGCGAGGCGGGCGAGGCCGCCGTCGCCGCGTTCGCCCGCGCCCGGCTCGCCGCCCAGATGGAGGCGTACCGGGCCCCCGTCGAGGCCGCGCCCCCCGGCACCCGCGCCGCGGCGCTCGCCGAGGCGCTCAGCGCCGACGGCTTCGCCGCCGCCACCCGCGCGGCGCCGAACGGCCAGGGCGAGCAGCTCTGCCAGCACCACTGCCCCGTCGCGCACGTGGCGGAGCAGTTCCCGCAGCTCTGCGAGGCCGAGACGGAGGCTTTCTCCCAGCTCCTCGGCACGCATGTGCAGCGGCTCGCGACCATCGCCCACGGGGACGGCGTGTGCACGACCTTCGTACCGCGGACGCCTCACGGCGCCGCCCCCCCGCACCGACCCCACCACTGACAGCACAGCCGGGAGGAACCCCGCATGACGCTCCCCACGGAGACCGCCCACCCCGAACTCGAAGGCCTGGGCAACTACGAATTCGGCTGGGCCGACCCCGACACCGCGGGTGCCGCCGCCAAGCGCGGCCTCTCCGAAGAGGTCGTCCGCGACATCTCGGCGAAGAAGAACGAGCCCGAGTGGATGCTGAAGCTGCGGCTCAAGGGCCTGCGGCTGTTCGGCAAGAAGCCCATGCCCAGCTGGGGCTCCGACCTGTCGGGCATCGACTTCGACAACATCAAGTACTTCGTGCGCTCCACCGAGAAGCAGGCCGAGTCCTGGGAGGAGCTGCCCGAGGACATCAAGAACACCTACGACAAGCTCGGCATCCCCGAGGCGGAGAAGCAGCGCCTCGTCGCGGGCGTCGCGGCGCAGTACGAGTCCGAGGTGGTCTACCACCAGATCCGCGAGGACCTGGAGTCGCAGGGCGTCATCTTCCTGGACACCGACACGGCCCTCAAGGAGCACCCCGAGCTGTTCAAGGAGTACTTCGGCACGGTCATCCCGGTCGGCGACAACAAGTTCGCGTCGCTGAACACGGCCGTGTGGTCAGGCGGCTCCTTCATCTACGTGCCGAAGGGCGTGCACGTCGACATCCCGCTCCAGGCGTACTTCCGCATCAACACGGAGAACATGGGGCAGTTCGAGCGGACGCTGATCATCGTCGACGAGGACGCCTACGTCCACTACGTCGAGGGCTGCACCGCGCCGATCTACTCCTCCGACTCGCTGCACAGCGCCGTCGTGGAGATCATCGTCAAGAAGGGCGGCCGCTGCCGCTACACGACGATCCAGAACTGGTCGAGCAACGTCTACAACCTGGTCACCAAGCGCGCCGTGGCGTACGAGGGCGCGACCATGGAGTGGGTCGACGGCAACATCGGCTCCAAGGTCACCATGAAGTACCCGGCCGTCTACCTGATGGGTGAGCACGCCAAGGGCGAGACCCTCTCCATCGCCTTCGCCGGCGAGGGCCAGCACCAGGACGCCGGAGCCAAGATGGTGCACATGGCGCCCCACACGTCCTCCAACATCGTCTCCAAGTCGGTGGCGCGCGGCGGCGGCCGCACCTCCTACCGCGGCCTGATCGAGATCGGCGAGGGCGCCGAGGGCTCCAAGTCCAACGTGCTGTGCGACGCGCTCCTCGTCGACACGGTCTCGCGCTCCGACACGTACCCCTACGTGGACGTGCGCGAGGACGACGTGTCGATGGGCCACGAGGCGACCGTCTCCAAGGTCTCGGAGGACCAGCTGTTCTACCTGATGAGCCGCGGCCTCTCCGAGTTCGAGGCGATGGCGATGATCGTGCGCGGCTTCGTCGAGCCGATCGCCAAGGAACTCCCCATGGAGTACGCGCTGGAGCTCAACCGGCTGATCGAGCTGCAGATGGAGGGCGCGGTCGGCTGACGCCCCGCGCCCCCGCCTCCCGAGACAGCACCAGTGACAGACAGAGAGAACACGACGACAGCCATGGCTGAGGCCCAGAATTCCCCCGCACCCGCGGGCTCCACGACCACCGGTGCCATCGCGGTGGCGGCCGAGTCCACCGTGGCCACGCGCATGAGCGCGCCGCCCTCCTACGACGTCGGCGACTTCCCCGTGCCGCACGGCCGCGAGGAGGAGTGGCGGTTCACCCCGCTGGAGCGCCTGCGCGGGCTGCACGACGGCACCGCGGTCGCCGACGGCCGCATCCGGGTGGACCTGACGGCGCCCGAAGGCGTCACGCAGGAGACCGTGGGCCGCGACGACCCCCGCGTGGGGCGGGCGGGCGTGCCCGCGGACCGCGTGGCCGCGCAGGCGTACTCCTCCTTCGAGAAGGCGTCCGTGGTGACGGTCCCCAAGGAGACCGTCCTCACGGAGCCCATCAGAATCGCCGTGCACGGGCAGGGCGGGACCGCCTTCAGCCACCAGGTGATCGAGCTCGGGGCGTTCGCCGAGGCCGTCGTCGTCCTCGACCACAGCGGGGACGCGGTCGTCGCGGCCAACGTCGACTTCCTCGTCGGTGACGGCGCCAAGCTGACCGTCGTGTCCGTGCAGGACTGGGACGACACCGCCGTGCACGTCGCGCAGCACAACGCGCGCGTCGGCCGCGACGCGTCGTTCAAGTCCGTCGTCGTCACCTTCGGCGGCGACCTGGTGCGGCTGCACCCCCGCGTCGAGTACGCGGGCCCCGGCGGCGAGGCCGAGCTGCTCGGCCTGTACTTCACCGACCGCGGCCAGCACCAGGAGCACCGCCTCCTCGTCGACCACAACACCCCGCACTGCAAGTCCAACGCGACCTACAAGGGCGCGCTCCAGGGCGACGACGCGCACGCGGTGTGGATCGGCGACGTGCTGATCAGGGCGGCGGCCGAGGGCACCGACACCTACGAGATGAACCGCAACCTCGTCCTCACCGACGGCGCCCGCGTCGACTCCGTGCCGAACCTGGAGATCGAGACCGGCGAGATCGCCGGCGCCGGGCACGCCTCCGCCACCGGCAGGTTCGACGACGAGCAGCTGTTCTACCTGATGGCCCGCGGCATCCCGGAGACCGAGGCGCGCCGCCTCGTCGTCCGCGGCTTCTTCACCGAACTCGTCCAGCAGATCGGCCTGCCGGACGTCGAGGAGCGGCTCATCGCGAAGATCGAGGCGGAGCTGGAGGCATCCGTCTGATGGCCTTCGCCCGCGTCTGCGCCCTGAGCGAGCTCGAAGAGGACACCCCCAAACGGGTCGAGCTCTCAGGCACCCCCGTCGCCGTCGTCCGCACCGAGGGCGAGGTGTTCGCGATCAACGACATCTGCTCGCACGCGAACGTCTCCCTCTCCGAGGGCGAGGTGGAGGACTGCCAGATCGAGTGCTGGCTGCACGGCTCCAGCTTCGACCTGCGCACCGGCAAGCCGTCCGGACTGCCCGCGACGCGCCCCGTCCCCGTATACCCCGTACAGATCCAAGGGGACGATGTGCTCGTCTCCGTCACCCAGGAGTCCTGAGGCACCCATGGCAACGCTCGAAATCAACGACCTGCACGTCTCCGTCGATGCGGAGGGCGGCCCCCGCGAGATCCTCAAGGGCGTCGACCTGACCGTCAGGCAGGGCGAGACGCACGCCATCATGGGCCCCAACGGCTCCGGCAAGTCGACGCTCGCCTACTCCCTCGCGGGCCACCCCAAGTACACGGTCACCGGCGGCACCGTCACCCTCGACGGCGAGGACGTCCTCGCGATGACGGTCGACGAGCGCGCCCGCGCCGGCGTCTTCCTCGCCATGCAGTACCCGGTCGAGGTCCCCGGCGTCTCCGTCTCCAACTTCCTGCGCACCTCGGCCACCGCCGTGCGCGGCGAGGCCCCCAAGCTGCGCACCTGGGTCAAGGAGGTGCGGGAGACCATGGAGAACCTCCAGATCGACCCGGCCTTCGCCGAGCGCAACGTCAACGAGGGCTTCTCCGGCGGCGAGAAGAAGCGCCATGAGATCCTCCAGCTCGAACTGCTCAAGCCGCACATCGCGATCCTCGACGAGACCGACTCCGGACTCGACGTGGACGCCCTGCGCATCGTCTCCGAGGGCGTCAACCGCGTCCGCGGGACAGGGGCGGTCGGCACACTGCTGATCACCCACTACACGCGCATCCTGCGCTACATCAAGCCCGACTTCGTCCACGTCTTCGCGCAGGGCCGCATCGCCGAGTCCGGCGGCGCCGAGCTCGCCGACAAGCTGGAGAACGAGGGCTACGAGGCATACGTGAAGGGAGGCGCGACGGCGTGACGCAGACGCGGGAACCGCACGGCCTGCTGGACACGGAGGCGATCCGCAAGGACTTCCCCGTCCTCGGCCGACTGGTCCACGACGACCGCAGGCTCGTGTACCTGGACAACGCCGCGACGTCCCAGACGCCGCGCCAGGTCCTCGACACGATGACCGAGTACTACGAGCGCCACAACGCCAACGTCCACCGCGGCGTGCACGTGCTCGCCGAGGAGGCCACGGCGCTCTACGAGGGCGCGCGCGACAAGATCGCGTCGTTCGTCAACGCGCCGAGCCGCGACGAGGTGATCTTCACCAAGAACGCCTCCGAGTCGCTGAACCTGGTCGCCAACATGCTGGGCTGGGCCGACGAGCCGTACCGCGTCGACAGCGACACCGAGATCGTCATCACGGAGATGGAGCACCACTCCAACATCGTCCCGTGGCAGCTGCTCGCGCAGCGCACCGGCGCGAAGCTGAAGTGGTTCGGCCTCACCGACGACGGCCGCCTCGACCTGTCGAACATCGAGGAGGTCATCACCGAGAAGACGAAGATCGTCTCCTTCGTGCTGGTCTCCAACATCCTCGGCACGCACAACCCCGTCGAGCAGATCGTCCGCAGGGCGCAGCAGGTCGGCGCCCTCGTCATGATCGACGCCTCGCAGGCCGCCCCGCACATGCCGCTCGACGTGCAGGCGCTGCAGGCCGACTTCGTCGCCTTCACCGGCCACAAGATGCTCGGCCCGACCGGCATCGGCGTGCTGTGGGGCCGCCAGGAGCTGCTGGAGGACCTGCCGCCGTTCCTCGGCGGCGGCGAGATGATCGAGACCGTGTCGATGCACTCGTCCACCTACGCGCCCGCCCCGCACAAGTTCGAGGCGGGCACGCCCCCGATCGCCGAGGCCGTGGGCCTCGGAGCGGCGGTGGACTACCTCTCCGCCATCGGCATGGAGAAGGTGCTCGCCCACGAGAAGGCCCTCACCGCGTACGCGGTCGAGCGGTTGCTCCACGTCCCCGACCTGCGCATCATCGGCCCCACCACGGCCGAGGAGCGGGGCGCGGCGATCTCCTTCACGCTGGGCGACATCCACCCGCACGACGTGGGGCAGGTGCTGGACGAGCAGGGCATCGCCGTGCGCGTCGGCCACCACTGCGCGCGGCCCGTCTGCCTCAGGTACGGAATTCCCGCGACCACCAGGGCGTCGTTCTATCTGTACTCCACCCCGGCCGAGGTGGACGCCTTGGTCGACGGCCTGGAGCACGTCCGTAACTTCTTCGGATAGGGACAGGGCCGAGTCGTGAAACTGGATTCGATGTACCAGGACGTCATCCTGGACCACTACAAGCACCCGCATGGGCGCGGTCTGCGGGACGGCGACGCCGAGGTGCACCACGTCAACCCCACGTGCGGCGACGAGATCACGCTGCGCGTCCGCTACGAGGGCTCGACCGTCGCCGACGTCAGCTACGAGGGCCAGGGCTGCTCCATCAGCCAGGCCAGCGCGTCGGTGCTGAACGACCTGCTGGTCGGCAAGGACCTCGCGGAGGCGCAGCAGATCCAGGGCACGTTCCTGGAGCTGATGCAGTCCAAGGGACAGGTCGAGCCGGACGACGCCATGGAGGAGGTGCTGGAGGACGCGGTCGCGTTCGCCGGCGTCTCCAAGTACCCCGCCCGCGTGAAGTGCGCCCTGCTGAGCTGGATGGCCTGGAAGGACGCGACGGCCCAGGCCCTGGGCGAGAGCCCGCACAAGGAGACGGCATGAGCGAGAACGAGACCCTGATGAAGCCGGCCTCGGAGGACGAGGTCCGCGAGGCGCTGTACGACGTCGTCGACCCGGAACTCGGCATCGACGTCGTCAACCTCGGCCTCATCTACGGGATGCACATCGACGACGACAACACCGTCACCCTGGACATGACGCTGACGTCCGCGGCCTGCCCGCTGACCGACGTGATCGAGGACCAGGCGAAGGCGGCCACCGACGGCATCGTCAACGAGCTCAGGATCAACTGGGTCTGGATGCCGCCGTGGGGCCCGGAGAAGATCACGGACGACGGCCGCGAGCAGCTGAGGGCGCTCGGCTTCAACGTCTGACCGCGCCCGCAGGACGCCGCACGGCCCCGCGGTCCGCCCCTCGACGGGCGGGTCGCGGGGCCTGCTGCGTTCCCCCGGCCCGCGCGGCCTCCGAGTCCCTCCGGCCCGTCCGGTTTGGCCGGGGGCTGACGTTCCGCTTTAAATGAGCTGTTCAGCTGTTCGACCGGTGGCGGAGCGGCGCGGCTCCGCAGGAAGAGCGGCGACGCAGGCGAGAGCCGAAAGCGAAGAAGCGGGAGAACGGCCAATGGCGGGCTTCGGGTGGAAGCTGCACGGCGACGGCAAGCACCTGGGCCCCGGGGACGTGGTCAGGCCGGGGGAGCGGCTCTCCTGGGGCCGCACGGTCGGCCTCGGCGCCCAGCACGTGGTGTCCATGATCGGCGCGTGCTTCGTCGCGCCGGTGCTGATGGGCCTCGACCCCAGCCTCGCGCTGCTGGCGTCGGGCGTGGCGACCGCGCTGTTCCTGCTCGCGACCCGCGGGCGGGTGCCCAGCTACCTCGGCTCCTCGCTCTCCTTCGTCGGCGTCTCCGCCGCCATCGCGGGCCAGGGCGGCGACACCGGCACCCTGACCGGCGCGATGCTCGTGGTCGGCGCCTGCCTCGCGGGGTGCGGCATCGCCGTGCAGGTGCTCGGCGCGCGGATCATCCACGCGGTGCTGCCGCCGCCCGTGACCGGCGCCGTCGTCATGCTGATCGGCTTCAACCTGGCGCCCGTCACCGCCGGCACGTACTGGCCGCAGGACCAGTGGACGGCCCTCGCGACCATGGCCTTCACCGGCCTCGCCCTGGTCGTGCTGCGCGGCTTCTGGTCCCGTGTCGCGATCTTCCTCGGGCTGGTCTTCGGATACGTCCTGTCCTGGGTGCTCGACCGCACCGCGGGCCGCATCCACGCGCCCGACGGCTCGGGCAAGGTCGTCGACCACTGGCGCGTCGACTTCTCCGGCGTCGGCTCCGCCCACTGGATCGGCCTGCCGCACGTCCACGCCCCGCACTTCACCGGCTCCGCGATCCTGGTCGCGCTGCCGGTGCTCGTCGCGCTGCTCGCCGAGAACACCGGACACGTCAAGGCCGTCGGGGAGATGACGGGCGACCCGCTCGACGACACGATGGGCACGGCGATCGTCGCCGACGGCGCCGCCACCGTGCTCTCCACCGCCTTCGGCGGGCCCGCGACCACGACGTACGCGGAGAACATCGGCGTCATGGCCGCGACCCGGGTCTACTCGACGGCCGCCTACTGGGCCGCCGCCTGCTTCGCGCTGCTGTTCGGGCTCTGCCCGAAGTTCGGCGCCGTCGTCGCCGCGATCCCCGGCGGGGTGCTCGGCGGCATCACCGTCATCCTCTACGGCATGATCGGGCTGCTCGGCGCGCAGATCTGGATCCGCAACAAGGTCGACTTCACCCAGCCCCTCAACCTGGTCCCGACCGCGGCGGGCGTCATCATCGGCGTCGGCGGCGTCTCACTGAAGATCAGCGGGGACTTCGAGCTGAGCGGCATCGCCCTGGGCACGCTGGTCGTGCTCGCCGCCTACCACGCCCTGCGCCGGCTCTCGAAGACCGCGGGCACGCCCCAGCCGCCGCTGCTCGACGGCGGGACCGCCCAGTACGACACGGCCCCCGCCGCCGCTCCCCGCCCCGGCGAGGACGCCGGGCCCGCGGCCTGACCGGGCCCGCGGCCGCCCCGCAGGGGGTGTGTACTGCCGTACGCATCGCTGTGTACGCTCGTACGCATGGGATATCTGCTCCTCTCGGGAGCCATCGCGGCGGAGATCGCCGCCACCACCGCCATGAAGTCCAGCGAGGGCTTCACCCGGCTGTGGCCCTCGCTCGTCACGCTCTGCGGGTACGTGCTCTCGTACGCCCTGCTCTCGCAGACGCTGAGGACGCTGTCCGTCGGGACCGCCTACGCGATCTGGGCCGGTGCGGGCACGGCCGTCATCGCCGTGATCGGGATGGTGTTCCTGCACGAGTCCGTGAGTCCCGCGCGGCTCGCGGGCATCGCCCTCGTTATCGTCGGGGTCGTGCTGCTCAACCTCGGCGGAAGCCACTCATGACGCGCCGCTACGACCCCGACAGGCGCGGGCGGATCATCGACGCCGCCATCCGGGTCGTCGGCCGCTCCGGCATCGCCGGGCTGAGCCACCGCACCGTCGCCGCAGAGGCCGACGTGCCGCTCGGCTCGACCACGTACCACTTCGCCTCGCTCGACGAGCTGCTGATCGCGGCGCTGCGCCAGGCCAACGAGGGCTTCGCCGCGCTGATCGGGGACGCCGGGGGGCTCGCGGACCCCGGCGCCGACGTCGCCGCCGCCCTCGCCCGGCTCACCGGCGAGTGGCTCGCGGGCGAGCGCACCGGGGTCGAGCTGGAGTACGAGCTCTACCTCGCGGCCCTGCGCAGGCCCGCGCTGCGCCCCGTCGCCGCCGAGTGGACCGACGCCGTGTCCGAGATCCTCTCCGCGCACACCGACCCGACGACCGCCCGCGCCCTGGTCGCCCTCCTCGACGGCATCTGCCTCCAGGTGCTGCTGACCGGCGACACCTACGACGAGGCGTACGCGCGCGAGATGTTCGGCCGGGTGCTGCGCGGCGGCGGGCCGTGCGGGGCCGGCGCACCGGCCGGGGACGGGTAGGTTGGTCCGCGTGAACACGCCCGTACCGCCCGACCCCGCGCCGCAGGGCAGCCCCGCGGCAGGCACCGGCACGGACCCCGAGATCACCTACGCCGAGTGCCGCCAGTGCGGCACGCTCATCGCGGGGCTCGACGGCCGCTACAGCTGCGGCGTCTGCGGCTGGGTCAACCACCACTCCGAGGGGCACAGGCCCCTGCCGCGCGCCGAGGACGACGAGCACCGCGGACGCGACTGCGGGGCCGACGCCAACCGGCTGGGCTGAGCGGTCCCCACGGGCCGGGGCGGTTGGCCCGGGGCGAGCCGCTGCGGATAGGTTTTCGGTATGACCGATACGACCTCCCGCCCCTCTGGCGCGGCCGCCGCCGGCCTCGCCACCGTCGCCGCAGACGGCTCCGTACTCGACACCTGGTTCCCCGCCCCCGAACTCGTCGCAGAGCCGGGCCCCGCGGGCACCGAGCGCCTCTCCGCCGAGCGCGCGGCCGAACTGCTCGGCGACGCCGCCCGGCGCGCCGTGGGCCCCGACCCGCGCCGCGGCGTCGAGGTCGTGGCCGTGCGTACGGTCATCTCCTCGCTGGACGAGAAGCCGCTCGACGCGCACGACGCCTACCTGCGGCTGCACCTGCTCAGCCACCGGCTCGTCCGCCCGCACGGCCAGAGCCTCGACGGCATCTTCGGCCTGCTCGCCAACGTGGCCTGGACCTCGCTCGGCCCGGTCCCCGTGGACAGCCTGGAGACCGTGCGGCTCAACGCCCGCGCTGACGGCCTGCACCTCCAGGTGACCTCCGTCGACAAGTTCCCCCGCATGACGGACTACGTGGCGCCCCAGGGTGTGCGGATCGCCGACGCCGACCGGGTCAGGCTCGGCGCCCACCTCGCCGCCGGCACGACCGTGATGCACGAGGGCTTCGTCAACTTCAACGCGGGCACGCTCGGCACGTCCATGGTCGAGGGCCGGATCTCGCAGGGCGTCGTGCTCGGCGACGGCTCCGACATCGGCGGCGGCGCCTCCACCATGGGCACGCTCTCCGGCGGCGGCACGGAGCGCATCGTCATCGGCGAGCGCTGCCTCATCGGCGCCGAGGCGGGCGTCGGCATCGCCCTCGGCGACGAGTGCGTCGTCGAGGCGGGCCTGTACGTCACGGCCGGCACCCGGGTCACGCTCCCCGACGGCCAGGTCGTCAAGGCGCGGGAGCTGTCCGGCGCGAGCAACATCCTCTTCCGCCGCAACTCGGAGACGGGCCGCGTCGAGGCCCGCCCCAACAACGCGGCCTGGGGCGGCCTCAACGACGTGCTGCACGCCCACAACTGACGGCGGCAGCGGCGGTTCCGGCGGCTGCGGGGGCGCGGGGGCACACGGCCCCGCGCCCCCGCGCGCCTCACGGGCGCAGGCGCAGCACCTGCGGGTCGTGGTCGCTGTCCTGCCGGGCGAACTCCGCGTTGATGTGCACGCTGTCGTACTGGAAGTCCGTGATCGACGGCGTGGTCAGGATGTGGTCGAGCGTCTGCGTGTTGCCGTTGTAGACGTACGAGTAGCGCTCGGGCACCGGCAGCGTGTCGATGTCGTCGTCGAGCACGCCGCCCTTGGTCAGGGCCGCGAGCGTGCCGGAGAACTGGAAGTCGTTGAGGTCGCCGAGCACCACCACGTCCGCGTTCTTCCGTGCCGTGCGGATGTCCCTGACGAAGGAGTTGACGGCCTTCGCCTGCTCCTGCCGCTGCGTCTCCGACGAGCGCGTCGGCGGCTGGTGCTGCGAGGTGAGCGACTCGTCGCCGCCCTTCGAGACGAAGTGGTTCGACACCACGAAGACCCGCTTGCCGCGGAAGGTGAACTCGCCGACGAGCGGCTTGCGGCTGTCCTGCCAGGCGGCGTTGCCCGGGTCGATGCGGCCGGGGGAGAGCGTCAGGTCGGGCCCGCCCTGCGCGGCGACGACCTGCGTCCCGGTGGTGGCGTCCGCGGTGCCGCGGTCCTCGAAGGAGACCCGGGCGGGGTTGTAGAGGAAGACGTTGCGGATGTTGCCGCCCGGCTGGCCGCCGTCCTTGTCGTTCTCCGGGTCGACGGAGCGCCAGGCGTACGCGGGGCCGCCGTGCGCGGCGATCGCGTCGATGAACTTCTGCACGGTCTTGCCCGCGGAGACGGTCCCGTCGTCCTTCGCGCCGTCGTCGTCCTGGATCTCCTCAAGCGACACGATGTCGGGCGACGAGAGGTTGGTGACGACGGCGGACGCCAGCGAGTCGAACTTCGACTGCGGGTCGGTGGGCGCGAGGTTCTCCACGTTGTACGTGGCGACGGCGAGCTGGTCCTTCTTCTGCTTCGCCGTCACCTCGCGCCCCAGCCCCTTGTCGACGACGGTGCCGAGCCGGCCCGCGACGATGGTGTAGCCGCCGAACTGGTTGAAGTCGAGGGGGCCCTGGGTGGTGCCCTTGAGCCGGTCGCCCACGTTCGCGGCGGGGAACGGGCTCTGCGCCGTGGACGCCTGCTGCTGGATCTGCACCCGGCCGGTGTTCTGCTCGTCGTACGAGCCGTAGACCGTGCCGCCGCGCCGGTCGGCGTCCTCCGACGGCTTCACTGTCACCCACAGCTCGCCGTACGGGTCGCTCGCGCCCACGACGCGGGTGTCGGAGACGCTGACGTTCATGCCCTCGATGGACTCGAAGTAGTCGAGCGCGTACTGCCGTGGCTTCAGCGTGAGGCCGTTGACCGAGCCGCCGGTCGCCGCGGTGCCCGCGGGGGCGTACGCGGCGGGCACGGACCTGGCGGTGATCTTCACGGGGGCGGGCAGCGGGTCGCCCGAGGAGACGACCGCGACCTTGGCCGACGACAGCTCGGTCTCCGACTGCTCGCCCGAGGCGGCGCCGCCCGGCACGAACTCGCTGACGGTGCCCGACACCTTGACGCTGTCGCCCACGGCGACGGTCGGGTCGGAGCCGGTGTAGACGAACAGGCCCTCGCTGGTGGCCGGGTCGTCGTCGGGCTTCGGGTCCTGGAACCAGAACCCCTTCGAGCTGCCGTAGGCCCGTACGCCGGTGACAATGCCGGGCACGTCGGCGACGGGCGACCCGACGAGCGGCGAGATCCTGGTGGTGCCCTGGATGCCGTGGATGCGCACCCCGGCGGCGGACGCCGGCCCCGCGGTCACGAGGAGACCGCCGGCGAGGGCGAGGGCGACGAGGGCCGGCACGGCGGCCGTTCTCGGCGGGGAAGAGACCATCACAGACTCCGAAACTGGCAGGTGCCGGCGGAAGCGGGGGCGTGGACTTCGATGTCTTCTACGCGCGTCAATCTCGTCTCTCGGCGTCCGGTGTGTCAAGAGTGCCTGGATGTACGGGGGTTGTCGCCGCGGTGAACCCCCGCGGCGGCCGCGCCCGCAGGGGGTGTGCGGCGCGCGTGGTGAGCGGTGCGGGGCGGGAGCCCTGCGCGGTTACGCTGGGGTCGCCGACCGCCGACGCTGCGGCGCGCAGCCGTCCACCGAGGAGTGAGCCGTCAGATGTCCGTGCCCGCAGACCGCATGACCCTGCCGCCGGTGCGGCTGCCATCGGAGGCCGAGCTCGCGCGGGACGCGCTCGCCGCGCCGCTGGTCGGCCGTGCCGTGCGGCTCGCGCGCTGGGCGGGCCCCGCGACCCGGGTCGACGCGGAGGGCGAGCTCGTCCCCGACGAGCTCGCGGCCGCCGCCGAGGTGCTCGGGCTCGCGGGGGAGACGGGCGAGGACGACGCGGCCGACGCCTGGCGGGCCGCGCTCGACACCGGTCTCCTGGAGGTGGCGCGCGGCGCCGGGGCCGCGGATGACGAGGACCGCGACGAGTACGGCGGCGACAGCGGGGAGGGCGGGGACGGCGGCGAGCCCGCGGCCCGGGTCCTGCCGGGCGAGCAGCTGAAGGCGGTCACCTCGGGCAGTCCCAAGGACGTCCTCGCCTACTGGCTCGACCTGCTCGACGTGGCGCTCGTGGACGCGGCGGCCCCGGTGCTCGACGCGGCGTCCGCCGCCTTTCAGGAGGACGGCGGCTTCGACTTCGACGCGCTCGACCTCGACCCGGAGGCGGAGGCCGAGTTCCTCGACGGCGTGCTCGGCAACCTCTACCAGCTGACCGTCAGGGACGACACGGCCCCGGGCCGGGCGGCCGCACCCGTGCCGCTGCCCGCGCTCGCCGCTTCGGTGATCGTGCCCGACGACATGGACGAGCCGACCGACGACGTCCTGGAGCAGGTCTCCGACGCGATGGTCCGGCTCGACGACCAGTTCCAGGTGCTCGAACCGGTCGGCCTCGTCGCGTACACCCCCGTCGACGCGGCCCTGATGGCGGACGTCGACGCGCCCCCCGGCGAGCAGGAGGCGCCGCTGGGCGAGGACGACGTGGCGCGCTACGGCCTGGTGACGCTGACCCCGCTCGGCCTGTACGGGCTCAGGGCCAGGCTGCTGGACGCCGGCCTCGCGGCGCCCCGGGTCGGCGACCTCGCCGACCGGGACGCGCGCGGCCTGCTCGACGGCATCGCGGGCTACCCGGAGTGGGCGGCGCGCGAGGAGACCGAGCAGTGGCTCGCCGGCCGCGGGCCCGGGCAGGCGGCCGCCGCCCTGCTGGAGGCCGCGCACGGCAGGGACGAGGGCGCTCCGCTGCGCCGCCTCAACTGCCAGCAGGCGCTCGCGCTGATCGGCCCCGCCGCCGAGCCCGCGGTGCGCGGCGTGCTCGACGACCCGGAGCTCGGCGGCCTCGCGCGGGTCTGGCTCGCCGAGCTCGGCACGGGCACCCCGGTGCCGCCGCCCTCGCCCGAGCTGGTGTTCTGGCTGACGGTCGACACGATCGCGGCCCAGCTCGACGCGGAGGGCGAGCCCGACGAGCTCCAGGAGCTGGTCGAGGGCCTCGTCGGCAGGCACGCCGGGTTCTTCGACGAGGCGTGGCGGGTGGACCACCCGGCGACCGCCGACGTGCTGGAGGCGATCGGCAGGCTCCACCCGGACCGCACCCTCGCGAAGGAGGCCAGGAAGGCCGCGTTCCGCACGCGCTCCCGCAGCGGGGACTGACCCGCCGCGGGAGGGCCACGCCTCACAGCGCGCGCAGGGCCTCCCGTACGGCCGCCAGGTCGGCCGTGGAGGCGAGGCCCGCGTGGTACAGGCGCAGTTCGGTGGCGCCGAGCGCGCGGGCACGCGCCGCGTCGGCGGCGAGGGTGGCGGGGCTGCCGCCCATGCCGCCGACCACGGTGAAGTTGGCGGCCACCACCCCGGCGCCCGCGGCGGCGAACGGTTCGAGCATGCCCTCGGGGCCGCCGGCGCACGGGACGACGACGCCGTCGGCGACCTTCGCGATGTGCCCGGCGTCCACCCCGGTGTTGGCGCCGGTGCGGTGCGGGTGCGGGTCCGCGTGCAGCAGGATCCTGAACCCGGCCGGCGCCGCCGCGCGGACCGCGGCCACCACCCGCTCCTGGAAGGCGCGGGCCACCCGGCCGCGCCACCCCATGGTCCTGCGCCGCAGCGCGCCGTCGGCGTCCGGGGCGCCGTCCGCGAGCGCGGCACGCACCTCCTCGGGCGTCACGCCGTCGCCGTGCTCCGCGAGGCCCGCGCGGCAGACGGCGCAGAAGCAGACGGACATCAGGTACTGCTCGGCCTCGCCCGCGGCGAACCCGGCGGTCTTGTCGTGGGCGTGCAGGTGCGCGAGCCCGTACCAGCCGCAGGACTCCAGCTCGGTGCCCGCGGCACCGGGCCGCACGGCCGCCTCGACCGCGAGGTCGGTCAGGTACGCGGCCACCTCGGGGCGCGCGATGCACGGCGCCCACGGGTAGCGGTCGCCGTACGCGTTGACCACGGAGGTCTCCGGATGTTCGGCGCCGAGGCGGGAGTTGTGCGCGAGCACCACCCAGCTGTGCACGGCGAGGCCCGCGTCGGCGAGCGCGGCCGCGGCCTCGCCGAAGGCGTCGCCGGGCGCCCAGCCGCCCGCGGCGTACGGCCGCAGCTCCCGGCCGGCCCAGCGCTCGCCCGACGGCGGGTAGAGCACCGCGGCGTGCTCCGCCGTGACGATCCGGTGGCGCGGGTGGCGCGGGGTGACGGCCCGCGTCGAGTGGTAGGCGGAGGCCAGCGTGGCCTGCTGGACGCCGAGGTCCGCGACGCGCCCCGCGGCCGCCGCGTCGCCCCGCACGTCCCACGGGTAGAGGAAGGCGGACGCCCTCATGCGTCCTCGCCCTGCGCCCGGGCGACGAGCGCGAGGCCGTGCTCCACGATCTCCGTCAGCTCCTTGAGGTGCGCGGGCTGCGGCTCGGACAGCGGGCTGCGCACCTCGCCTACGTCCAGGCCGCGCATCCGCACGCCCGCCTTGACCAGCGAGACCGCGTAGCCGCGGCCCTTGGCGCGCAGTTCGACGAGCGGCCGGTAGAAGCCGTCGAGCAGCCGGTTCACGGTGGCGTCGTCGCCGGTGTCCAGCGCCCGGTGGAAGGCGACGGCGATCTCCGGCGCGAAGCAGAACACGGCCGACGAGTAGAGCGTGATGCCGATGCCGCGGTAGGCGAGACCGGTCAGCTCGGCGGTGGGCAGGCCGTTGAAGTAGAGGAAGTCGCGGCCGGGCTCCGCGCTGCGCACGGCGCTGACGATGCGCTGCATCAGGTCGAGGTCGCCCACGCCGTCCTTGAGGCCGACGATGTTCTCGGTGCGCGCGAGCTCCACCACGGTCTCGGGCGTGAAGACGGCGTTGTCCCGCTGGTAGACGATGACCGGCAGCTCCGTGGCCGCGGCGAGCGCGGTGTAGTGCCGCAGCAGGCCCTCCTGGTCGGCGACGACCAGGTAGGGCGGCATGGCGAGCAGACCCTCGGCGCCCGCCTCCTGCGCGATGCGCGCGTACTGGACGGCGAGCGCGGTGCCGTAGCCGGCGCCCGCGACGACGGGCACGCGCCCGGCGGTGGCCTCGACGGCGGCGGCGACGCACGCGCGGAACTCCTCGGGCGTGAGGGCGTGGAACTCGCCGGTGCCGCAGCAGGCGAAGACGGCAGCGGCGCCCGCCTCGACGCCCGCGGCGACGTGCGCGCGGTAGGTGGTCAGGTCGAGACCGCCGTCCGGGCCGTACGCGGTGACGGGGAAGAACAGCGGCCCCTCCCCGCGGGTGAGGCGGTCGGTGAGCGGGGCGGCTGAGGTCACGGAATGCTCCCTGCTGCTTCTGTGCACGTCTGTGATTTGTGTCTACATTTCTGAACGATCCCACGCTAATGGGCCCCGTCCGCTCCGGTCAAGCCGGGCGGCCCCCGATCCGGCGCCCCGCCGGGCCTCGGGCGGGTGGCGCGCCGGCCCGGTCCGATTCACGATATTCCCGCGAGGGAAGAGGGGGAACGAGGCGGCGGGGCGCCCCGAGGGCCGCCCCCTTGACGCCCCCGAGCGGCCTCCCTAGGTTGAGCGGGAACCGCTGATCATGCATATGAACAACGTTTACGGAGCTGAGTGACCGCCATGCCCGCACCTCGTACCGTCCTGCTCACCGGCGCGGCCGGCGGCCTCGGCACCCTGATGCGCGGGCTGCTGCCCGCCCACGGCTACGCACTGCGCCTCTTCGACGCCGTCCCCGTCGAGGGCGAGCCGGAGGCGATCACCGCCGACCTCGCCGACACCGGCGCGCTGCGCGAGGCCGTGCACGGCGTGGACGCGGTGCTCCACCTCGCCGGGATCTCCCTCGAATCCACCTTCGAGAAGATCCTCGGCGCCAACATCGAGGGCACGTACAACCTCTACGAGGCGGCGCGCGCCGAGGGCGTCGGGCGGATCGTCTACGCGTCGAGCAACCACGCCGTCGGCTACACCCCGCGCCCCGCCGAGGGCGGGCCGCTGGTGCCCGTCGACACCCCGCGCCGCCCCGACACCTTCTACGGTCTCTCCAAGTGCTTCGGCGAGGACCTGGCGCAGCTCTACTGGGACAAGCACGGCATCGAGACCGTCTCCGTCCGCATCGGCTCCTGCTTCCCCGAGCCGACCACCGTGCGGATGCTCTCCCTGTGGATGAGCCCCGCCGACGGCGCCCGCCTCTTCCACGCGGCCCTCACCGCCGAGGGCGTCGGGCACACCGTCGTCTACGGCTCCTCGGCCAACACCCGCCTGTGGTGGGACCTGTCGAGCGCGCGGGCCCTCGGCTACGAGCCGCAGGACGACTCGGAGCCGTACGCGGCGAAGCTCGTCGCCGAGCAGGGTGAGCTGCGCCCCGACGAGCCCGACCACGCCGGGCTCGGCGGCCCCTGGGTGTCCCACCCGCCCCTGTGGCCGCGCTGAAAGTAAGGGAACGGCAAAGCCGGGCCGCTCGTTACGCCTGGCATGACTGAGATGACCCCGGGCTCGAACCTCCCGCTCCCGACCACCCGCGTGACGGTGGACGTCGCGGCGCCCGTCCGGCTCGACGTGTCGGCCCTGCTGCTCACGGCCGCGGGCAAGGTCCGCTCCGACGACGACTTCATCTTCTACAACCAGCCCGCGGGCCCCGGTGTCACCCACCGCTCGGGCGGCGGCTCCGCGCCCGACGCCATCGCCGTCGACACGGCGGCCGTGCCCGCGGACATCGAGAAGATCGTCGTCACGGCGAGCCCGGACGCGGCGGGCGCGACCTTCCAGGGCACGGAGCCCACCGCGACGGTCCGGGGCACCGACGACGGAACCGCCGTCGGCACGTTCACCCCGCCGCGCCTCGGCGCCGAGACCGCGCTGCTCGTCGTGGAGCTCTACCGGCGGGGCGACGCGTGGAAGGTGCGCGCCGTGGGCCAGGGGTACGCGAACGGGCTGGCCGGGATCGCCACCGACTTCGGCGTCTCGGTGGACGAGGACGACGCGGCCCCCGCCGCACCGCAGGCCCCTGCGGGCCCGCCCGCACCGCCCGCACCGTCCGCACCGCAGGCCCCGGCCGCTCCGCAGGCCCCCGCAGGCCCGCCCGCCGCGCCCACGCCCGGCGCCTGGCCCGCGGCCGCGCCGGCCGCGCCGCCCGCCGCCCCGCCCGCGCCGCCGACCCCCTCGTACGACCCGGGGGCGGCGGCGGGCGGCGCGCCCACGCCCCCGCCCGCCGCGCCCGCGCCGGCCTCCGCCCCCGGGCCAGCGCCCGCCTCCGGCGGGCGGATCAACCTGGACAAGGGCCGCGTCGACCTCCGCAAGAACCAGACGGTCTCGCTCGTCAAGGGCGGCCGCCCGCTGCTCTCCCAGGTGAAGATGGGCCTCGGCTGGGAGCCCGCGTTCCGGGGCAAGGACATCGACCTGGACGCCTCCGTCGTCGCGTTCGGACCCGACCGCAAGCACCTCGACAGCTGCTACTTCGGCCGGCTCAGCATCCTCGGCGGCGCGGTCAAGCACTCCGGCGACAACCTCACGGGCGAGGGCGCGGGCGACGACGAGGTCATCGTCGTCGACCTCGGCAGGGTGCCCGCCGAGGCCACCGGGCTCGTCTTCACCGTCAACTCCTTCTCCGGGCAGAAGTTCACCGAGGTCGCCAAGGCGTACTGCCGCCTCGTCGACGCCACCACCGACGAGGAGCTCGTCCGCTTCGACCTGACCGGCGCCGAGCCGCAGACAGGCGTCATGATGGCCAAGTTGATCAGGCAGTTCTCGGGAGAGTGGGAGATGACGGCGATGGGTGACTTCGTGAAGTCCCGTACGGTGCGCGGCATGGTCAAGCCAGCGGCGCAGGCGCTGTGACCGCGGCGGGCCGCGGCGTCCTCGTCACCGGCGCCTCGGGCGGCCTCGGCCGGGCCGTCGCCGTGGCGTTCGCCGCGCAGGGCGACCGGGTCGCCGTGCACTACGGCAGCCGCGAGGAGGGCGCCCGCGAGACGCTCGGACTCCTCGCGGGCGGCGGGCACGCCCTGGTCGGCGGCGACCTCGCGGACCCGGCGGGCGCCGCCCGCGTCGCCGACCTGGCCGACGAGGGCATCGGCGGGGTGGACGTGCTGGTCAACAACGCCGCGGTGAACGACGCGCATCCGCCGCTGAGCACGCCGTACGAGGAGTTCGCCGCGCACTGGCAGCGCCATGTCGCGGTCAACCTCACCGCGCCCGCGCTGCTCGCCCACCGGGTCGCGGGGCGGATGGTGGAGCGCGGCGTGCGCGGCAGGGTCGTCAACGTCGGCTCGCGCGGCGCCTTCAGGGGCGAGCCCGACTACCCCGCGTACGGCGCGTCCAAGGCGGGCCTGCACGCGCTCGGCCAGTCGCTCGCGGTGGCGCTCGGGCCGCACGGCATCGCCGTCGCCTCCGTCGCGCCCGGCTTCATCGCCACCGACCGGGTCGCGCACCGGCTGACCGGCGCCGAGGGCGAGGCGATCCGCGCCCAGAGCCCGTTCGGCCGGGTCGCCACGGTCGAGGAGGTCGCGGCCGCCGTCCTCTGGCTCGCCTCGGACGGCGCCGAATGGGCGTCGGGCACCGTGCTCGACCTCAACGGCGCCTCGTACCTGCGGACCTGAGCCGTACGGCTCCGACCGCGTGAAGGGCAGGGCCCCGCAGGAGTGCTCCTGCGGGGCCCTGCCCTTCAAGGAGCCGCGCGGGGTGGGCGGGCGGGCGCCACCGCGCGCGGCCGTCTCAGGTGACCGTCCAGACGAACGTCGTCGCGGCCCGCGCCCCCGCGGGGGTGGTCGCCGTGACCGTCACCGTGGCCGTGCCCTTCTGCGTGGCACGCCCGGTCACCACGCCGTCCCGCGTCAGGGACAGGCCCTTCGGCAGGCCGGACGCCGTGTACGCGGCGTCCGCGGCCGACGCCTTCACCGGCAGCGACACCTTCGCGCCCGCCGGGCTGCTCATCCCCTGCGGATCGGCGATCTTCAGCGAGCCGCTGGTGCCGCCCACCGCCTGCGGCGCCGCCTTCGCGGCGGCCGTCGCGCCGGCCGCCGAGACGTTGAGCGTGCCCGTCAGCGGCAGGTTCCGCGACGAGTCGCCCACCTGGACCCGGAAGGCGCCCGACGGCGTCTGCCAGGCGTTCGCCGACGTCGACCAGTACGCCAGGTCGTGCGGGGTCAGTGTGAACGACACCTGCGCGCTCGCCCCCGGCTGGAGGTCCACCCGCTGGAAGCCCTTCAGCTGCTTCGCCGGCTCGCCCGCGGCGGGGGAGCCGAGGTAGAGCTGCGCCACCTCGGCGCCCGCGCGCGACCCGGTGTTCGTCACGGTCGCGGTGACCGTGCGGTTGCCCGCGCCGTCCGCCCCGCCGATCTGGAGCCCGGAGAAGCCGAACGACGTGTACGAGAGGCCGTAGCCGAACGGGAAGAGGGGCTCGATGCTCTTGTCGTCGTACCAGCGGTAGCCGACGTCGAGGCCCTCCGAGTACTGCACGTTCGTCCCGTTGCCCGGCCACTGGGCGGTGGTGTGCGCCGGCACGTCCGCGAGGCTTTTGGGGAACGTCACCGGCAGCTTGCCGGAGAAGTCGTCGTCCCCGTACAGCAGCCGCGCGAGCGCCGTGCCGACCTCCTGGCCCGCGTACCAGTTCTCCACCACGCCCTTGACCTGGCCGAGCCACGGCATGGTCACCGCAGAACCGGTGTTGAGCACCACGATGGTGTTCGGGTTCGCGGCGGCCACCTGCGAGATCAGCGTGTTCTGCTGGCCCGGCAGGTCGATGCTGGTCAGGTCGGTGCCCTCCTGCTCGCCATAGCTGGCGAACACGATCGCCACGTCCGACGACCTGGCGAGCGCGACCGCGGCGCCGGTGTCCGTGGCGTCGTTGTACTGCACGTTGACGCCGGAGCCCGCGCGGGCCTTGATGCCGTCGAGCGGGGAGACCGTGCCGGAGCTGGTGGCGGTGGCGCTGCCGCCGCCCACGCTCTGCACGCCCGCGCCGCCGTCCGTGCCCAGGATCGCGATGGACTTGGTGGACGAGGTCAGCGGCAGGACGTTGCCGCCGTTCTTCAGCAGGACCGTGCCCTGCTCGGCGACCTGCCGCGCGGTGTCCTGGTGCGCCGCGGAGGTGACCGTCGCGCTCGGGGACCCGGTGTTCTTCTTGTCGAAGAGGCCGAACGCGAACATCTGCGTCAGCACCCGGCCCACCATCGTGTTCAGCGTGTCCTGGCTGACCTGGCCGTTGGCCAGGGCCTGCGCGAGGAAGTCGGCGTAGAAGTAGCCGCCGGGCATCTCGATCGTCATGCCGTTGTTCGCGGCCTTCACGGTCGAGTGGGCGCCGCCCCAGTCGCTGGTGACGAAGCCGTCGAACCCGGCCTGCTGGTAGAGCGCCGTGTTCAGCAGATAGCCGCTGTCGCAGTCGTAGTCGCCGTTGACCGTCGCGTACCCGCACATCACCGACGCCGCGGCGCCCTTGCCGACGACCGACTGGAACCCGGGCAGGTAGATCTCCTGGAGGGTCCTGGTGTCGACGATCGCGTTGTCGGCCGGGCCGTTGCGGTTGGTCTCCTGGTTGTAGACGGCGACGTGCTTCGGCTCCGCCATCACGCCCTGGCTCTGCAGGCCCTGCACGTTGGCGGTGGCCATCGAGGCCGTCAGGTACGGGTCCTCGCTGTACGTCTCGAACGCGCGGCCCCAGCGCGGGTCGCGCACGATGTTCAGCGTCGGGCCGAGCGCGACGCCCGCGCCCTTGCCCGCGAACTCGGCGCCTGCGACCGCCCCGTACTGCTGCACGAGCGACGGGTTCCAGGTGGCCGCCGACGAGACGGCGGACGGCAGCTGCGTCACGCCGCCCATGCCGTCGCCCACGCCGCTCGGCCCGTCCTGGAAGCCGACGTCGGGGATGCACAGCGACGGGATGCCGGAGAGGTTGCCGATGTACGGCGACGCGTTGCCGTTGCCGTGCAGCAGCGAGATCTTCTGGGCCTGCGTCATCTCGGCGAGCACCTGGCCGACCCGGGTGGCGACCGGCGCGGTCGAGCCCACCCACGGGCAGTCCCCGTTGCCGCCAGAGGGCGGCGCTGTGCCGCCCGGTGTCAGCACGGTGAACTCCCACAGCGAGTAGCCGTACGGGGTGGCGCGCTGCGTGCCGTACATCCGCAGGTAGCGGGTGCTGGTGGGGGAGAAGGAGATGTTCTCAGTGCCGCCCTTGCCCGACGTGGTCGAGTAGACGCTCGTCCAGTCGGTGCCGTTGTCCGACACCTGGATCTGGTACGCGGTCGCGTACGCGGCCTCCCAGGTCAGCTGCGCGCCGCAGACGGTCGTGGCGGCGCCCAGGTCGACCTGGATCCACTGCGGGTCGCTCGCCTCGCTCGACCAGCGGGTGCCCGCGTTGCCGTCGAAGGCCGCGCCCGGCGTGAAGCTCTGGTCCTGCACGGAGGACGCCTTGGCCGGCTTGCCGAGCGCGGCCGTCGCGGTGCCGCACGGCTCGGCGCCGCCGGTGTCCCGGGACGGGCCGTAGACCTGGAACTCCCACAGGGAGTAGCCGAAATCCGTGGCGCGCTGCGTGCCGTACATCCGCACGTAGCGCCCGGAGCCCGAGACCGGGACGGTCTGCGTGCCGCCGGTGCCGTTCGCCGTCGAGTAGACGGTCGTCCAGTGGGAGTTGTCGGTGGAGGTCTGGATCTGGAACGCCTTCGCGTACGCGGCCTCCCAGGTGAGCGTCACCTGGGAGAGTGCCTGTGCCGAGCCCAGGTCGACCTCGATCCACTGCGGGTCGGCGCCCTGCGCGCTCGACCAGCGGGTGCCGGAGTCGCCGTCGACCGCGGCGGACGCGGGGAAGACGCTGTTCTCGGCCGACGAGGCCGTGGCGGTCCTCCCCTGCGACAGGAGCACGGGCCCGTCGGCGCGGGAGTCGGTGGCACCCGCGCCGAGCAGTGTGCTCGCCGCGAGCACGACGAAGCCGAGGAGGAGGGCGAGTCGCGCGCGGGACGACGGGGCGCGGCTGAGGGTTCTTGGGGGATGGGGCATGGGGGTTCGCCTCTCGTCAGGAGAGCGCTCTCAAAGGGTGAGCCGATAATGTGGCGTTGGCCGGTCCGCGTCAAGAAGATGAACGTCTTTCGGGACGGACGGAGTGGGGGCCGCCAAGTTGTGAACACGGCGCGCGGGGCGCGCGGGGCGCGCCGCGGGGCCCGGCTTGGGGGCGGGCGTCGTGTGCGGGCCCCGAACCGGGGCCGGACGGGCCGGGCGCGTCGGGCTCGTGCGGCGCCGGGGTGCGGCCGGGCGGGCGTCGGCCTGGGCGGCTACCGGGGCGGGGGCGCGGGGGCGCCGGGTTCGCGGGGCGGGTGTTGTGCGGTCCCGGGACGAGGGCCGGGGGCGGTGGGGCTGGGGCCAGTGGGGTTGAGGCCCGGCGCCCGGCCTCTGGGGGGCGAAGGGCGGCCGTCCCGGGCGGGTTGCGCCGGGGGCCGCCGACTTCCGGGGGCGGGCGGTGGTGCCGGGCGGGGCGCCGGGCGGTCCCGCGTCGCGGGTGCGGGAGCGGGTGTCGCGGCGGCGCCCGGGGCCGCGGGGGCGTCGGGCGGGCGAGGACGGAGCTGCGCCGGGGCGTGGGGGTCAGAGGTGGCGGGTTGCCATCGTGAGGCGGTCGCGGGCGTCGAACAGGGCGTCCCGCACGGTCTGCTCGTGCGCGGGCGTCAGCCGCGCCACCGGCACCGAGCAGCTGACCGCGTCCCGCGCGGGCGTGCGGTACGGGATCGCGATGCCGAAGCAGCGCAGGCCGAGGGTGTTCTCCTCGCGGTCGACCGCGTAGCCCTGCTCCCGTACCGCGTGCAGCTCCTCGATCAGCTTCTCGCGGTCCGTGATGGTGTTCTCCGTCAGCGCGGGCAGCTCGGCCGGCAGCATCGAGCGGACCTGCTCGTCGCTGTACGTCGAAAGCAGCGCCTTGCCGAGCGAGGTCGAGTGCGCGGGGAGGCGGCGGCCGACCCGGGTGAACGGCCGCAGATAGTGCTGCGACTGACGAGTCGCGAGATAGACGACGTTGGTGCCGTCGAGCCGCGCCAGGTGGATCGTCTCGGCCGTGTCGTCCGACAGCCGGTCGAGCGCGGGGCGGGCCGCGGCGACGACCTCGTCGCCGTCGATGTACGACGTGCCCACCAGCAGGGCGCGGACCCCGATGCCGTAGCGTGTCCCCGTGGCGTCCGTCTCCACCCAGCCGAGCTCGACCAGCGTGCGCAGCAGCATGTAGAGGCTGGACTTCGGGTAGCCGACCGCCTCCTGCACGGTGGCGAGCGAGTGCATGCCGGGGCGCCCCGCGAAGTACTCCAGCAGCTCAACCGTCCGTACGGCCGACTTGACCTGGGCCCCGCCCGTCCCGCCGGCCCCGACCGCCCCGCCTGTCTCCGCAGCCGCCATAACGCCTCGCCTCGCCCCTTCTCCCTGACCGCTCTTGACGGCCTTGACCCCACAGAACGCCGGAAATAGAGTCCCTGAAGATTCACTGTCGGGAATCATGTTCAGAATAGCGAACACTGACGATGGCAGTTCCGGAACGGCCCGCAGGCCCAGGCCCTTGGGAAGGAAGCCGCGGTGGCAGCAACACCAGTCTGGAGTGTCGACCCTCGCACGGGGAAGGAGCGCGAGCACGTAGCCGACGAGGCGACACCGGAAGAGGTCGACCACGCGGTACGCAGGGCGCACGCCGCCCGCGGCGCGCTCGCCGACCGCACGAAGCGGGCCGCGCTGCTGCGCACCGCCGCCGACCTGCTGGACGAGGCGGGCGAACACGTCATCGAGGCGGCCGACGCGGAGACCGCGCTGGGCCCGGCCCGGCTCACCGGCGAACTCGCCCGCACCTCCGCGCAGTTCAGGGCGTTCGCGGAGGTCGTCGACGACGGCTGGTTCCTCGACGTGCGCATCGACCACGCCGACCCGCAGCGCACCCCGCCGTGGCCCGACCTGCGCCGCTACAAGCTGCCGCTCGGTGTCGTCGCCGTCTACGCGGCGAGCAACTTCCCGCTGGCGTTCTCCGTGCCGGGCGGCGACACCGCGAGCGCGCTCGCCGCCGGCTGCCCCGTCGTCGTCAAGGGCCACCCCGACCACCCGGCCACCTCCGAGCTGTGCGCGTCGGTGATCCGCCGCGCCGCCGCCCAGGTCGGCCTGCCGGAGGACGTGCTCATCCTCGTGCACGGCTTCGACGCGGGCGTCGCCCTCGTCAAGCACCCGCTGGTCGCGGCGGCCGGCTTCACGGGTTCCGTACGCGGCGGCCGCGCGCTGTTCGACGCGGCGGCGGCCAGGCCGGAGCCGATCCCCTTCCACGGCGAGCTCGGCTCCCTCAACCCCGTCGTCGTCACCGAGGCGGCCGCCGCCGAGCGCGCCGACGAGATCGGCGCCGGGCTCGCGGCCTCGATGTCCTCGGGCGTCGGCCAGTTCTGCACCAAGCCGGGCTTCGTCCTCGCCCCCGCGGGCGAGGCGGGCGACCGGCTGCTCACGGCGCTGACCGCGGCCGTCAGCGAGACCGAGCACGGTGTCATGCTCGACCACCGCATGCGTGACGCGTTCATCGCGGGCATCGAGAAGCGCGCCGCGCTCGACGACGTGACCGCGCCGGTCACGCCGGGCGCCGGCAGCGAGCACACCGTCAGCGCGGGCTTCCTCACCGTCCCCGCCGCCCGCCTCACCGGTCCCGGCGACCACGACCTGCTGCTGGAGGAGTGCTTCGGCCCGGTCACCGTCGTCGCGCGCTACACGTCGGCGGACGAGATCTCCGCGGTCCTCTCCCGGCTGCCGGGCAACCTCACGGCGACGCTGCACCTCTCCGACGGCGAGGGCGACGGCAGCGTGCCGGGCGCGGGCAGCCTCGTCGAGGCGCTGACCCCGCTCGCCGGCCGGGTCCTCGTCAACGGCTGGCCGACCGGTGTCGCCGTCGCCGACGCGCAGCAGCACGGCGGCCCGTACCCGGCCACCACCTCCACCTCCACCTCGGTGGGCGCCACCGCCATCGAGCGCTGGCTGCGCCCGGTCACCTACCAGTCGACGCCGCCCGCCCTGCTCCCGCCCGAACTCCGCGACGGCAACCCCCTCGGCCTCCCGCGCCGCGTCGACGGCGCCCAGGAGAAGTAACCCGCAGCACCCCCCCCGCCGGGCCGCGGACCCCAACGGGTCCGCGGCCCGTCGGCATGTGGCACCGGGCGAAGGCGCCCCAAGCGTCATCGGGTGACGCAGTGGCGGGCGAGGGAGAGGTCGAGGGCGGCGTCGTTGCTCGCGAAGCGCCCCGGTCGCGCCCCCGCCTTCGGCCGCCGAGGCGGTCCGCCGTGCACCCCGCCGTGATTCCGCTCACGCCGTCGCACGCGCGGACGGGTGCGACGGAGCGGGGCAGGCCGGGCGGGACAGGGGGTGAGGGTGGGCTGGGGGAGGCGCGGGGGTTGACCGTGGGGGTGCGGGGCGGTATTGGAGGCCGGGCGAGGTCTTATATAATTGCTGTATGCATTCATCGCCGGTGCCCGACGAGCAGCGCGTCGTCGCCGCTGCCCGTGGCCTGCTCAGGTCCATCGGCCGGCTCTCCCGCGACCTCTACCTGGCGGGGGACTTCGGCCTCTCCCGGAGCCATGTCTCCGTGCTCGACGCCCTGGAGGCGCGTGGCCGACGCGTCACCGAGCTCGCCGCCGACACGGGTCTGACCCAGCCCCGGGTCACCGTCGTACTCCAGGAGCTGACCGAGCGCGGGCTCGCCGAGCGCACCCGGTGCGCCACCGACCGCCGCGCCGTCGACGCGGCCATCACCCCCGAGGGCAGCCGCTACCTCGACGAGGCGCGCCGCCGCATGGCCGCCGCCATCCACTCCGGGCTCGCCGCCCAGGGCCGCGGCCCCGACGACTCGGAGCGCGCCGTCCTCGCCGCGCGCGCCGCCGTCTCCACCCTTCTCGACGCCCTGCACACCCCGATCGAAGCGGAGGTCAGTTGACCGCCCCCGTCCGCACGACGACCGCCACCACGGCGGACCCCGACACGTCCCCCACCCGGCACCACGCCACCCACCACCCCCTGCCCATAGCGCCCCGCCGCGTCGGCGGGCCCCGCCACTGGTGGGACTGGGTCCTCGCGGCCGACCCCGGCCTCGGCCAGCTCCAGGCCGGCTGGCGGTCCGTCATATCCATGATCGCGGCGCTCGCCGTCGGCTACGGCATGTCCGTCGCCGTCGGGCTGCCCGCGATGCTCGGCATGACTGTCGGCGGCATGATGGGCCTGATGAGCGCCTTCGCGGTCGCGGAGAACACCGCGCCGCGCCTGGCCCGCGCCATCCTGTGGATGCCGTTCCCCTTCTCCGCCGTCCTCCCGCTCTCGGCGACCCTGAGCGACAACCGCCCCCTCGAACTCAGCCTGATGGGCTTCGGGCTCGCGCTCACCTTCTTCCTCGCCAGGTTCGGCACGCTGTACCTGCTCACCGGCATGATGATGTTCAACTCGTTCATGGTCGGCATGATGGCCGGCATCCCGGTGAACCTCTGCTTCAAGGCCTTCCTCGTCGCCCTGGTCTCCTGCGCCGGCGTCCTCGTCGCCCGGCTCGTCTTCTGCTACCCGATGCCCCGCGAGGACCTGCTGCGCACCCAGCGCGCCTTCGTCGTGGAGGCCCGCCGCGTCGCGGACGCCGCGGTCGCCGCGCTCGACCCCGACGCCGACCACGACACCGCCGTCAAGCGCATGCGCCGCAGCCTGCGCCGCCTCAACATGACAACCGTCATCATCGACGGCCGCCTCGCCCAGCCCGAGGTCGCCGCCGACCCGGGCACCGCCGAACTCCTGCACCGCCACCTCTTCGACGCGGAACTCGCCCTCCAGGGCATCGGCCAGGCCGTCCAGCAGCTCACCCGCCTCAAGATGACGCCGTCCCTGCGCGAGACCGTCGTCGTCGGGCTCGTCATCGCCCGCGGCACCCCGCTCGGCCGGGCCGGCGCGCTGCGCCCTGCCGCCCAGCTCATCAGGCAGCAGGCCGCTGCCGTGGCCGCCGAGGGCCCCGCGCTGACCACCGACGAGGCCGAGGCCGCCGTGCTCGCCGAGCGCGTCGGCCGGCTCCTCGACTCGCTCGCCGAGTCCCTCGCCCACTGGCTCGGCCTCGGCCTCGACACCCCGACGACCCGCGCCAAGGTCCCCTTCCAGCCGACGATCGCGCTGGAGCAGAACCGCCCCGCCGGCACCGGCGCCGTCGCCCGCCGCCTCGCCGACGCCCAGGACGTGAAGGGCTGGCGCCGCCTCCTCCCGTACCTGCGGCTGCCGCTGCACGCGGGCGTCGCCGTCGCGATCGTCATGCCGATCTCCGACGCCATCGACCCCAGCCGCTTCTACTGGGGCCTGGTCGGCGTGATGATCACACTGTTCGGTACGAACACCACCCACGACCGGGTGCGCAAGTTCGGCCACCGCATGGTGGGCACCGCCGTGGGCGCCGTCATCGGCATCGTCCTCCTGCACCTCATCGGCCCCGGCCACGTCTACGCGACGCTCGCGGTCATCGTCGGCAGCCTCGCCTTCGGCGCCTGGGGCATGCAGCGTGCGTACGCGCTCTGGGCGGTCGGGCTCGTCACCGCGCTGGTCCAGCTGTACGGGCTGACCACGCCCTACAGCGGCATGGACCACCTGCTGGCCGAGCGGCTCCTGGACAACGCGATCGGCATCGCCGTCGCCACCGTCTGCGCGGCGCTGATCTTCCCCGTCTCCAACGGCCGCCTCATCCGCGAGGCCGAGCGCGGCTACGCCGCCGCGATCCAGCAGCTGATCACGCAGGTCGTGGAGCGCTGGAAGGACCCGGAGGCCCCGGTACGGCTGCGCGGCGCAGCCCGCGGCGTGGACGCCGCACTCTTCCAGATCCAGGGCGTGGCCCGGCCGCTGATCAAGATGCCGATCGGGGTGCGGGGGCCGGACGGCGCGAACCGTCTCGCGCTGCTCACCAACGCCACCGGGCACGCACGCGCGCTCGCCGCGGCCGCCGACATCGACATCGACCTGGCGCCGCAGCTCGCGGGCCGGATCGAGGAGATCATGCGGACGTTCACCGAGTCGCTCGGCGCGCTCGACCGGCGCTTCGCCACCGGCGGGCCCGAGGACGCCTGGGTGCGGATCGACCCCCTGGTGTGCGAGCTGGAGTCGGAGCTCGGCACCCCGTCGGGGCCGCGCGGCGAGCAGTTGGGGACCGCGCTGCGCGAGCTGAAGGCGCTGGACGAGACCCTGGCGGGATACGCGCAGGCCCGCGGCCTGAAGGTCGTGACAGCCGCCGGCTTCGGCCGCGACCCGCGCGAGGCGGCCGCACCGGTCCGCGCGGCGATGCCGTCCTGGGCGAAGCCCACCGCCGCCGACCTGGCGGAGACGGCGGCGGCCGCGGAGGCCGCCCCGGCCCAGGCCGCCGCCCGGGCCGCGGCGCAGAGCGCCGCCCTGCGGGCGGCCACCGCGCAGGGCCAGGCCGTACGGGGCGCCTCAGCGCCGCCGCGGCCCGGCGCCTCCGGTGCCCAGCCGGGCGGCGTGCCCACGCAGCGCCCCCCGCACTCCCGCCCCCCGGGCACCACCGGCCCCAGCGGCATCACCGGCACGGTCGGCACCACCGGCGCGCACGGCGCCACGGGCGCCACAGGCGCCACCAGCACCAGCGGCACGGTCGGCACCAGCGGCGCGTACGGCACCACCGGCATCACCGGTACGGCCGGCGCCCCCGGCGTGTACGGCTCCTCCGGCACCAGCGGTGCGGCGGGCGCCCCCGGCGTGCACGGCGCCACCGGCCCCACCGCGCCGACCGCACACCACCCCGCCCCCGCCCGGGCCGTACCGCCCGCAGGGCGCGCCGCACCGCAGGCCGGTGCCGTACCGCCCGCAGGACAGGCACAGGCACACGCCGCGCAGGCGGGCGCCGCCGCCGGCCGCCGGCACGCCGCGCCCGCGGCGTACCCCGCGGCCGGCGCGGTGACCGTCACCGGGACGCTGCGCTGCGCCCGGCACCCCGGCGGCTGCGACGCGTGGATCACGGTCGTCAGCGACCGCGGCAAGCGGCGCGCGGGCGTGCGCGCCGTGGGCGGCGGCTACCGGATCGAGGGCCTCGAACCCGGCCGCTACACGCTGATCGCGGCGGGCGCGGCGCACCGCCCGCGCGCCGACTACCTGTCGGTGCGGCAGCAGGACGGCGAGCTGCGCCACGACATCGACCTGGACGCGGAGCCCCGCCCCTGACCCCGCCCCGCGCGGGAATGCCACGGCGCCCGCCGGACGTTGACCGTCCGGTGGGCGCCGTCGTCCGTCCTGGGCGTTCGTCCCGAGCATTCCCCAGCACCTGAGCAACCGAGAGAAACGGACCCGGATACCCATGCGCGTCGAGATCTGGAGCGACATCGCCTGCCCGTGGTGCTACATCGGCAAGGCGCGCTTCGAGAAGGGCCTCGCGGCCTTCGCGGAGCGCGACGGCGTCGAGGTCGTGCACCGGTCCTTCGAGCTGGACCCGGCCGTCGCCCCCGCGCCGGGGGAGACCGTCGTGGACCTGCTGGCCGCGAAGTACGGGCGCTCGCGCGAGGAGGCGCAGGCCATGGAGGAGCAGGTCGCGTCCAACGCCCGCGCGGAGGGCCTCGGTTACCGTACCGAGGGCCGCGACCACGGCAACACCTTCGACCTCCACCGGGTGCTGCACCTGGCCAAGGAGCGCGGTGTCCAGAGCGAGCTGCTCGACCTCGCCTACCGCGCGAACTTCGCCGAGGAGCGGTCCGTGTACGCGCCGGACACCGTCCTCGCGATCGCCGCAGACGCGGGTCTCGACGAGGCGGAGGTGCGGTCGGTGCTCGGCGACCCCGACGCGTACGCGGACGCGGTACGCGACGACGAGCGCGAGGCCGCAGAGCTCGGCGCGAACGGCGTGCCGTTCTTCGTGCTCGACCGGCGCTTCGGCCTGTCGGGCGCGCAGCCCGTCGAGGTGTTCACACAGGCGCTCCAGCAGGCGTGGGAGAGCCGCGCCGCCGCCGTCTGACACCGGCGCGCACGCCTCCGCCGCGGTGCGCGGGCGCGGCGAAGGGGGCGGCGACCCGGTGGTCCGCCGCCCCCTTCCCGTACGCGCCCCGCGGCGCGGTTGCTCAGCGCACGGGCGTGAAGTCCCGCGAGCCGATGAAGTCCGGGCGCGGCACCGGCGCGGCGAACGGCTCGACCGCGCTGTTCTCCACGCTGTTGAACACGATGAACACGTTGCTGCGGGCGTACGGCGTGATGTTGTCGCCCGAGCCGTGCATGCAGTTGCAGTCGAACCAGGTCGCCGAGCCTGCCTTGCCGGTGAACAGCTTGATGCCGTGCGCGTCCGCCATGGTCGTCAGCGCCTCGTCCGACGGGGTGCCCGCGTCCTGCATCTGGAGCGACTTCTTGTAGTTGTCCTTCGGCGTCTCGCCCGCGCAGCCGAGGAACGACATGTGCGAGCCAGGCATGATCATCAGCCCGCCGTTGGTGTCGAGGTTCTCGGTCAGCGCGATCGACACCGAGACGGCCCGCATGTTCGGCAGGCCGTCCTCCGCGTGCCAGGTCTCGAAGTCCGAGTGCCAGTAGAAGCCGGAGGCGCCGAAGCCCGGCTTCAGGTTGATCCGCGACTGGTGCACGTACACGTCGGAGCCGAGGATCTGCCGGGCGATGCCGACGACCCGCTCGTCCCGCACGAGCGAGGCGAACACGTCGCTGATCTTGTGGATCTCGAAGACGGACCTGATCTCCTGCGAGCGCGGCTCGACGATGGAGCGCTCGTCGGCCCGGATCGCCGGGTCGGTGGTCAGCCGCTCGGTCTCCGCGCGGAAGCGCTCCACCTCGGCGGGGCCGACGAGCTGGTCGATCGCGAGGAACCCGTCGCGCTGGAAGGCGCCGAGACCGGCCGGCTGGATCGGTCCCGGAGCGTCCGGGGCCGACCAGACGACGGGGTCCTGGCGCGGGGTGACGACCTCGGTGGCGCCGCGGGTGGGGTAGAGGTCCTTCGGCTTGGCTGGGGCGGTGGTCATGGTCTTCCTTCCTCGGTATTCCGGGTTCCGGTGGAGTACCGGTGCTGCTCTGTTCCCGTCGTGTCCTTCTGTTCCGTCCGTCCCGCGGGGTGCCGCCCGCCGTGCGGCCGGCGGCACCCCGCGGGACAGTCCACGGCGCCCCGCCCGCGCGGGCGGGGCGCGCTGCCCGGGGTCAGTCCTCGGTCAGCAGCGGGTAGACGCCGTTCTCGTCGTGGTCCTCCCGGCCCGTCACCGGCGGGTTGAACACGCAGATGACGCGGAAGTCCGACTTGGGCCGCACGGTGTGGTGCTCGTGCCCGTCGAGCAGGTACATCGTGCCGGGCGTGACGTCGTGGACCTCGCCGGTCTCGTCGTTGGTGACCTGGGCCTCGCCCTCGACGCAGAGCACGGCTTCGATGTGGTTCGCGTACCACATCGACGTCTCCGTACCCGCGTACATGGTGGTCTCGTGCAGCGAGAAGCCCACCTTCTCCTTGGCGAGCACGATGCGCTTGCTCTCCCACGTACCGGACGTGGCCTTCACATGGCGGTCGGTGTTCTCGATGTCCTTGAACGATCGGACGATCACGGTACTTTCTTGCCTCTCTCTGTACAGACCTGCGGACCTGCGGGTGCCCGGGGACGGACCGGGTGCGGGACGCGCCGCACCGGCCGGGTACCCGGGCGGCACGGCGCCTCCCGCACCCGGTCCGTCCGTCCGGCGGTGGCCGGGCGGACGGACCGTGCAGGTCTCCGGTCTTCTCCTGTGGGGTTCTCGCTCCGGCCCGGCCACACGGCACGAACGGTTCTGCACCGTACGGCCGCGCGGTCGGCCCGGTCAGACGGCGGCGGCCGGGACCCGCGCGGTGTCCCGCACGGCGCGCGCCAGCGTGCGCAGGCCCTCGTCCAGCTCCTCGGGCGTGACGGTCAGCGGCGGCAGCAGCTTCACGACCTCGCTCTCGGGACCCGACGTCTCCAGCAGCAGGCCGAGCTCGAAGGCGCGCCTGCACACGGCGTTCGCCCGCGCCTTGTCGCGGAACTCCAGGCCCCATACGAGCCCGCGCCCGCGGAACTCGGCGTCGCCGCCCGCGCTCTCCGCGCAGATCTCGGCGAGCGCCTGCTCGACCTGCTCGCCGCGTGCGAGGGTCTGCTTCTCCATCTGCCCGTCGGCCCAGTACGTGTTGAGCGCGGCGGCGGCGGTGACGAAGGCGGGGTTGTTGCCGCGGAAGGTGCCGTTGTGCTCGCCGGGCTCCCAGATGTCGAGCTCCGGCTTGAACAGGCAGAGCGACATCGGCAGGCCGTAGCCGCTGATGGACTTGGAGACGGTGACGATGTCGGGGACGATCCCGGCCTCCTCGAAGGAGAAGAACGGGCCGGTGCGGCCGCACCCCATCTGGATGTCGTCCACGATCAGCAGCATGTCGTGGCGCTCGCACAGGTCGGCGAGCGCGCGCAGCCACTCGGGCCGCGCCACGTTGATGCCGCCCTCGCCCTGCACGGTCTCCACGATCACGGCGGCGGGCTTGTTCAGGCCGGAGCCGCGGTCCAGGAGCAGCCGCTCGAACCAGAGGAAGTCCGGCACGCTGTCGTCGAGGTAGTGGTCGAACGGCATCGGCGTGCCGTGGACCAGCGGGATGCCTGCGCCCGCGCGCTTGAAGGCGTTGCCGGTGACGGCGAGGGAGCCGAGCGACATGCCGTGGAAGGCGTTGGTGAAGGAGACCACCGACTCGCGGTCCTTCACCTTGCGGGCCAGCTTCAGCGCCGACTCGACGGCGTTGGTGCCCGTCGGGCCGGGGAACATGACCTTGTACGGCAGGTCGCGGGGGCGCAGGATCACGTTCTGGAAGGATTCCAGGAACGCGCGCTTCGCGGTGGTGGCCATGTCCAGGCCGTGCGTGATGCCGTCGCGCTCGATGTAGTCGATCAGCGCGCGTTTCAGCACGGGGTTGTTGTGGCCGTAGTTGAGTGATCCGGCGCCGGCGAAGAAGTCGAGGTACGAGTGGCCGTCCTCGTCGGTGAGGCGGCTGCCCTGCGCGCGGTCGAAGACGGCAGGCCAGCCGCGGCAGTAGCTGCGCACCTCGGACTCGATGGTCTCGAAGACGCTCAGGGCGGGCGGGGTGATGGTCACGGCGATCTCCTGCGGTGCAGAGAACGGAGGCTTCATGGGCCAGGTGCGGCGTGGGGGGTCTCGGGGCCGCGTCGGTCGAGTGGATCGCACAGATCCCGCGGCTCATGGTCGGACTTGCTGCTGGTGGGGTGGGCTCGTAGGCGGGTCGGAATCGGATCGGACAGGGATGGGACCTGGTCGGTTTCGGTACCGGGTGCCTGTGCCGCGCGTACCGCGGCGGGCCGGTGTCAGCAGCCCGCCGTGGTGCGGCCCGGCGGGGGATCAGCCCGAGGTCAGCGGGCCGATGCGGTAGAGGACCTCGGGCGCGTGGGCGCTCGACCCGTCCTCGGGGAACAGTCCGCCGTCGAAGAGGACCTCGCGGTCCAGCGCGGCACCGCGGCGTGCGGCGTACGCGGTGAACATGCGGTCGGACGGGACGTTGTCGGGGGTCACCGTCGTCTCGATCCCGGTGATGCCCAGGTCGCGGACGACCCGGTCGGTGAGGGCGTCGAGCAGGGTGCCCGCGATGCCCTTGCCGCGGTGCGCGCCGTCGACGGCGACCTGCCAGACGACCAGGATCTCGGGCCGCTGCGGCCGTACGTAACCGGTCACGAAGCCCATCGGCTCGCCCGCGGCGTCCCGTGCGACGACGGACGTGTCGGCGAAGTCGCGGCACCACAGCAGGTAGCTGTACGAGGAGTTGAGGTCGAGCACCTCGGAGTCACGGGCTATGCGCCAGATCGCGGCTCCGTCCTCGACTCGTGGGGTGTCGATCACGAAAGCTCCCGGGGAGCCCGGGGAACCTGGGGCCGAGGTGAATTCGCTACTGGCACCTGCAAGGTCTGCTTGTGCGGCGGTCATACGGATTGAATTTACCGAGCAATTTAAAAACATGCATCCGGGCAAGGGGTTGGGTGATGCGCGTTGATGTGTTATTGCGCGGGCGCGGGCGGTCCCTGGCCGGAAGGCGAATGAGGGCGATTTGTGGTGGATTTTTCGGGCAAATCGCTGCGCCTTGTGGACTCGGTCACAAGTGGATGACGGGCGTAAATGTGTCCGAATTACGCTGAACATCCTGTCGAAACCTGTGTGTTTAGCCTCGGAGAAACCGGGCACAAGCATTACGGGAAGCTGCTCGTAAAAGAGCGGGAATTCCTATCCTCAACTTAACATATTCTTCGTGCCGTATGGCGCGGGAATTCTGCTCGGAAACCACAGAAGCATCATCGGGCGCCACGAGGCGTGAGGACGCGCCGGTGGCGGGCCCCCTCGCGGGATGCGGAGCACGGGCGCGAGCGGGTGCCCGCGGCGGATCGCACACGGGTGGGGGCGGTGCCGGGACCCCCGCCCCCCCCCCCCCCGCGGTTGCCGGGAAGGCCCCCGGCCCCCCCCCCGGC
>NZ_JBEYWC010000044.1:0-56686 GCF_040704505.1 Streptomyces sp. NPDC047002 | reverse complement strand
CGGAACACCAGGCCGTCGCTGACCGCGAGCGGCGCACGGGACAGCGTCAGCACGGGCGTTCCGGCGCGCCGCCAGCCGCCGTCCCACCCCTCGCGCCTCGCGGGCCGGGCCCGTCGCACGGCGCTCGGACCCTGCGGCGTGCATGGTGTCACGCGGCCAGGCCGCTCCCTCCCGCGACCACGATGTTCTGGCCGGTGACATAGGCGGCGGCGTCCGAGACGAGGAACGCGACCACCTCGGCGACCTCGCGCGCGGTGCCGAACCTGCCGAACGGGATGCGTTCCGCCGCGGCCTCGGTGACCCGGGCGAGCGCCTCGGGCGGCAGGCCCGTCTTGGACCAGATCGGCGTCTCGACGGCCCCGGGGCTCACGGCGTTGACCCGGATGCGCCGCGGCGCGAGTTCCAGGGCGAGCGAGGGGACCATGGCGAGGAGCGCGCCCTTGCTCGCGGCCGTGACGCTGCCGCCCACGATGCCGCTGGTCGCGCCGACGCCGACGGTGAAGACCACCGACGCGCCGTCGGCGAGCAGCGGCAGGACCTTCTGCAGGGTGAAGAACTGCCCCTTCGCGTTGGTGCGGAACAGGTCGTCCCAGGCTGCCTCGTCGAACTCCGCGACCGGTGCGGCGCGGGTGACCCCGGCGTTGAGGAACACGGCGTCGAGCGAGCCGAAGCGCGCCCCCGCCTCCTCGGCGACCCGGTCGGCGTCCGCGAGGGAGCGCGCGTCGGCCCGCAGGACGACGACGTCCCCAGGGAGCGCGTCGGCCGCGGCCGCGACACTCGCGGGGGTGCTGCCGGTGACCATCACCCGGTGTCCGCGCTCGTGCAGCACCTCGGCCGTGGCCCGGCCGATTCCGCTGGTTCCCCCGGTGATCAGGACGGCGGGTGAGGACATGGTGGCTCCGTTCGGCGGCGCGAGGCGCCCATCGGGGGACAGGGGAGACGGCGCGCCCGGGCGGGGCGCGCCGACTGCTCCCACGGTGGCCGCCCCGGCCGTCACCGCGCCAATGAAACTTCCGTATCCCGCGATGCGGATCGCGCATCACCCCACGTCACCGCCGTCGCAGGGCGGCGCGGACCAGCAGCGCCGCGGTTAGGCTTCCGGCATGCCCGACCCGTCGCCCGACCCGGTGGACCTCGACCTGCGGCTGGTGCACTGCTTCACCGTCGTCGCCGAGCACCGCCACTTCGGCCGTGCCGCCGACGCGCTCCACCTCACCCAGCCCGCGCTGAGCCGGCAGATCCGCCGCCTCGAACGGCAGCTCGCCTGTCGGCTGTTCGACCGCTCGCCGCGCGGCACGACGCTCACCGCGGCAGGGGATGCCTTCCTGCCGCTCGCCCGCGAGCTGCTGCGGCACGGCGCGACGGCCGTCGCGCGGACCAGGGCCGCCGCCCTGCCCACCGGCATCACCATCGGATACACCACGAACCTCGTGGTCACGGACGCGGTGGGCGAGCTGCGCCGCCGCCGTCCCGACGCCTGCGTGCACACGCTGCACCTGCGGTGGGACGCCACGCGCGACGCCCTGCTCGGCCACCGGGTGGACGCCGCCGTGGCCCGGCTGCCGCTGCGCCCCGAGGGGCTGAGCCTGACCGTGCTCCGCGAGGAGGCCCGCGTCCTGGTGGTCGCCTCCGGCCACCGGCTCGCCGGGCGGGCGTCCGTCACCCTCGACGACATCGCGGACGAGCCGCTCCCGCGCAGCACCGATCCGTATCTGGACGCCTTCTGGCGCATCGATCCGCGGCCCGACGGCCGCCCCGCGCCCGGCGGCCCGCTCGTCGAGGCCCTGGAGGACAAGACCGAGGCCGTCGCCGCGGGGGAGGCCGTGGCCATCGTCCCGGCCGGCGAGCACCTCGACCGGATGCGGCCGGGCCTGACCGCTGTGCCCCTCGAAGGGGCGGAGCCGAGCCGCGTCGTCCTCGCCACCCGCGCGGGGGACCGCACGCCCCTGGTCGCGGCGTTCCGCGAGATCGCCGGGACGTACCTCGCCGACCCCGCGGGGCCCGGGCCCCGCTGACCCCGGCGGGGGCGCTCAGGCCCGGTCGTCGGGGAACGGGTCGTCGTCGGGGAACGCCTCGTCGGGGAAGGGGTCCTCGGGCAGGTCGTCGGGGAACGGGTCCTCGTCGAGCGGCGGGCCGCCCGCGGGGGGAGCGGACGAGGGCCCCGGGCCCCCGTCGGCGCCGAGCGTGTCGAGGATCGACTGGCCGTACTTGGCCAGCTTGTTCTCACCCACACCGTTGATACCGCTCAGCGCGCCCAGCGTCGACGGCTTCGCCAGCGCGATCTCCCGCAGCGTCGCATCGTGGAAGATCACATACGCCGGGACGCCCTGCTCCTTCGCTGTCGCTGCGCGCCAGGCGCGCAGCGTCTCGAACACCTCGGCCGCCTCCTGCGGCAGGTCCACCGCTGCGGCGCGACCGCGCCCGCCCGAGCCGGAACCCCCGCCGGAGCGGCCGGCCTTGGCCGCCCGCTCAGGCTCCTTGCGGAGCGTCACCGTGCGCTGCCCGCCGAGCACCTCGGAGCTCTCGGGCGTCAGCACGAGCGTGCTGTACTCGCCCTCGACCGCGAGCAGCCCCTGCGAGAGCAACTGCCGCGCGACGCTGCGCCACTGGGCGTCCGTGAGGTCCGCGCCGATGCCGAAGACGCTGAGTCCGTCGTGGTCGAACTGGATGACCTTCGCCGTCTTCCTGCCCAGCAGGATGTCCACGGCCTGGCCCACCCCGAACTTCTGGTTGCGCTCGCGCTTGAGCCGCACCACCGTCGACAGCAGCTTCTGCGCGGGGACCGTGCCGTCCCAGGAGGCGGGCGGCGACAGGCACGTGTCGCAGTTGCCGCAGGCCTCGCTCTTCTGCCCGAAGTAGTCGAGCAGCCGCACCCTGCGGCACTCGACCGTCTCGCACAGCGCGAGCATCGCGTCGACGTGCTCCGCGAGCCGCCGCCGGTGCGCGGCGTCGCCCTCCGAGGTGTCGATCATCTTCCGCTGCTGCACGACGTCCTGGTAGCCGTAGGCGAGCCACGCCGTGGACGGCAGGCCGTCACGCCCGGCGCGCCCGGTCTCCTGGTAGTAGCCCTCCACCGACTTCGGCAGGTCGAGATGGGCCACGAACCGCACGTCCGGCTTGTCGATGCCCATGCCGAACGCGATCGTCGCGACCATGACGAGGCCGTCCTCGCGCAGGAAGCGCGCCTGGTTCTCCTGGCGCACCCGCGCGTCGAGGCCCGCGTGGTACGGCAGCGCCCGCACGCCGTTCTTCACGAGGAACTCCGCGGTCTTCTCGACCGAGGACCGCGAAAGGCAGTACACGATGCCCGCGTCGCCCTCGTGCTCCGACCGCAGCAGCTGGAGGAGCTGGCGGCGCGGCTCGTTCTTCGGGGCGATCCGGTACTGGATGTTCGGCCGGTCGAAGCTCGCCACGAAGTGCCGCGCGTCCTGGAGCTTCAACCGGGAGGCGATCTCCGCGTGCGTGGCCTCCGTCGCCGTCGCGGTCAGCGCGATGCGCGGCACGTCGGGCCACCGCTCGTGGAGCGCGGACAGCGCCAGGTAGTCGGGGCGGAAGTCGTGGCCCCACTGCGCGACGCAGTGCGCCTCGTCGATCGCGAACAGGGAGACGGTGCCGCGCTCCAGCAGCCGCACCGTCGACTCGACGCGCAGCCGCTCGGGCGCGAGGTAGAGCAGGTCCAGCTCGCCCGCGAGGAACTCGGCCTCCACCAGCCTGCGCTCGTCCAGGTCCTGGGTGGAGTTGAGGAAGCCGGCCCGCACGCCGAGCGCGCGCAGCGCGTCCACCTGGTCCTGCATGAGGGCGATCAGCGGCGACACGACGACGCCCGTGCCCCGGCGCACCAGGGCGGGGATCTGATAGCACAGCGACTTGCCGCCGCCGGTGGGCATGAGCACCAGGGCGTCCCCACCGGCCACCACGTGGTCGATGATCTCCTGCTGGCTGCCGCGGAATGCGTCGTACCCGAAGACCCGGTGCAGCACGTCGAGGGCGCCGCCGCGCGCCGCCTCTGCGGCGACGTGCCCTGCGCCCTCGCCTGCGGTGCCGTCCGCCGCGTGGTCCTGGTCGATAAGGGGGGTCTCGAACTCTGGAGCGCTCACGGGCCCGAGTCTAGGGGCGGGGTACGACACCGGCGGACGACCCCGCTGCCGCACCCCGCGCCGCACCCGCCCCGATCACCGGCCGCGCCCGTGTCGCCCGCCGCCCGCACCCGCGCCGACCCCGTATCGAGGGTCCGTGGAATTTTCTCCGGAACGACCTCTTGTCCCTCCGGCGGAGCCGGGCGTAGCTTCCTTCCACAGATACTTCGGGCACCGGACAGTACGGAGACCTAAGTGACCGTAAAGGGAAATCCCCCCGACGACTCACCGGGTCCCGGCGACACCTTGGGCGAGGTTCTGCTCGCGCTCGGCGGGCGCCTGACCCGATTGCAGACGGAGATCCTGGCCGGGCTGCCGCAGCCGCTCACGATCAGGCAGTTCCGCATCCTCTCCAGGGTCGACAACGGGCACACATCGCTGACCGCGCTGTCGAAACTCGCCCGGCGGAATCTCTCCACGATGTCGGAGAGCGTCGACAAACTCGTGACGCAGGGACTGCTCTCCCGCGCCGCCTCGGAGACGAGCCGCCGCACCATGCGCCTGACCCTCACCCCGGCCGGACGCACCGCGCTCGAAGCGGGCAACAGGGCCCTGGACAAGTTCACTTCGGAACTGACCGTCCATATGCCGCAGCAGCTCCAGGACCAGGTCCTGCCGGCACTTCAGCAGGTGTACACCGAGGTCCAGGGGGATCTGGACGACCGATAACGGGGGACTCGGCCACAAGGAGGTGGCATCGTTCGTGCTCCATGAACCCGAGACCGCCGGCAGTCCTTCCCGACTGCTGACCACGCTGGACAACGCGCCTTTCACCCGGCGGCACTGCATGCTCTACGGAACCGTGCTCGCCGGACACTTCCTCGACGGATTCGTCATCAACACGACGGGCGTCGTCCTGCCCGCGGTGATTCCCGCATTCCATCTCAGCACCAAACAGGCCGGATATCTCAGCTCCGTGCTCTTTCTCGGCATGCTCGTCGGCGCGGCGGTCGCGGGCGTGGTGTCCGACCGGCTCGGCCGTAAATTCCCGCTCGCCGCCTGCCTGTTGGTGTTCGCCGGTTTCTCGCTGCTCGCGGCTCTCTCCTGGGACTATCCGTCGCTCATGGCGGCCCGCTTCCTCCAGGGGATCGGCCTCGGCGCCGAGATCGCCGTCGTCCTTCCTTACATCACCGAATTCGTGCCCTCACGGCTGCGGGCACCGCTCGTCACCATGGCCACCGGCGCCTGGCTCATCGGCCTGCCGGTTGCCGGCGTGGTGGGCGCGGCGGTGGTGCCGTCCCTCGGCTGGCGCGCCATGTTCGTGATCGGGGTCGCACCGGTCCTGGTGAGCGCGGCGGTCGCGCTCGCCCTCCCCGAGTCGGTGCGCTACCTGCTGCGCAAGCGGCGCGACGCGGACGCGCGAAGCGTCGTCCTCGCGCTGACCCGCGGCGCCGAGACCGCGGGACCCGTGGCGCCGCACGCCCCGCCGCAGCGCGAGGCCCCGGCGGACGGCGGCAGCGGCGCCGCGGGCTCCGTGCGGCTGCTGCTCTCCGGCCGGTACCTGCGCTTCACGGTGTCGCTGTGGCTGATGGAGCTGTGCGCGGGCGCCTTCCTCTACGGGCTCTCCACCTGGCTGCCGTCCGTCCTGGAGAAGAAGGGGATCGGGCTCCTCGGCAGCCTCACGTACACCGCCGTCATCACCGCGGCGGGCGTGCTCGGCGCGCTCATCGCCGGATACACCGTCAAACGCGTGGGACGCAGGATCACCATCGGCGTCTCCTTCCTGCTGAGCGGTGCGTTCTGCCTGTGGTGGGGCAGCGCCGGGACCACCGTGTCCGTCGTGGTCCTCGGCTGCTTCGCGACCTTCTTCGGCAGCGGATTCGCCGGCAGCACCCTCTTCGTCTACGCGAGCGAGCTCTACCCGACCTTCAACCGGGCCACCGGGCTCGGCTGGGCGGCCGCCTGGCAGAAGGTCGGCGGCCTCGTCATCCCCACCGTGATCGGCTGGGTGCTCGCCCTGCACTCGTCCAGCTACCTCTTCTTCGTCCTGTTCGCCGTCATCTCGGCACTCGCCGGGGCCTCCGGACTCCTCGCGACCTTCGAGACCAACAAGAAGACCATCGAGCAGATCACCGACCTCATGACGGCGGGCACGCGGCGCGCCCAGGACGGCCCCGCGGAAACGGCGCCCGCACCCCGGGTGGCGCACGCCACCGAACTCACCGCACCGTACGACCGAGAGACAGGCAGGTGAAGATGGCCACGGTCAGCGACACACGGACCGCAGCTCCGGCCCCCGGCACTGGCAGCCCCGCACAAGACGCCGCCGAGCGCACGCTCCGGCACACCAAGGTCAGGGCCGCGATGGCGGATGAAGGCCTCGACGCGCTCCTCGCCTACGGCCCCGGCTGGCGGCGGGAGAACGTGCGGTACTTCACCGACACGCGCGTGGCCGGCAGCTCCTCGCTCGTCCTGTTCCCCGCAGCGGGAGCGGTCAGCGCCTTCACCACCCGCCGCGCCGACCTGCCGGAACTCGCCCGCGGCGGCTGGGTCGACGAGGCGCTCGAACTGGACGTGTGGGACCCGGCGCCCCTGGTCGAGCGGCTGCACGGGCTGGCTCCGAAGCGGGTCGGCGTCGCCCATCTCGAACTGCTGCCCACCGTGCTCGCCGACGCGCTGCACACGGCGCTCCCCGGCGCCGAACTCGTCTCTGCGACGGGCCTGATGGATGGGGTGCGCCTCGTCAAGAGCGACTGGGAGCTGGCCAGGATGCGCCGCAGCGCCGCCGTCTGCGCGGCCGGCTGGGAGGCGTTCGTCGACGTGCTCGAACCGGGGCTGCCCGAGTACCGGATCGTCGCCGAGGTCGAGGCGCGCATCAAACTCCTCGGCGCCGAGGACAACTTCATGCTGATCGCGTCGGGCGGTGACGAGGTGCGCGGCATGACGGCGCCCACCCCGCGCGTCCTGGCGGCCGGCGACATGGTGCGCACCGAACTCACCCCGCAGATGGACGGCTACTGGCTCCAGATCTGCCGCTCAGCGGTGGTCGGCGAGCCGAGCGACGGCCAGCGCGCCTCGTTCGACCTGTTCAACGAGGCTGTCGAGGCGGGCATGGCGGCCGTGCGGCCGGGGGTCACCGCGCACGACGTGGCGAAGGCGCAGAACGACGTGTTCCGCGCCCGCGGCTACGGCGAGTACTGCACCAGCCAGTACACCAGGGTCCGCGGCCACGGCCACGGCCTGCACCTGGACGAGACCCCGATCATCGAGGGCAACGAGACCGTCCTGCCGCAGAACGCGGTCTTCATCATCCACCCCAACACCTATACGCCGCTGGCCGGTTACCACGTACTCGGCGACCCGGTGCGGGTCACGCAGGACGGCTGCGAAGTGCTGATCCCCACCGAGCGCAGGCTGTTCCACTCCGACAAGGGCACGAAGGGGGCCGCGGCGTGAAACGCGGACTTGTTCTACTCGATCCCGAAGAGGTCTCGCGCGACGAGTGGCGCGGGCGCACCGAGCGGGTGCGCCGCAGGGCCGCCGACGAGGGCGTCGACCTCGCCCTCGTGTACGGGGACGTGTTCGCGTCCGACGACATCGCGTACCTGACGAACCTCTGCATCTACTGGAACGAGGGCGTGCTCGCGCTGCCGGCGACCGACGCCGTCCTCGGCTCCGGCGCGCCCGTCTTCCTGACGAAGCTGTCGCCGCGCGTCCACCCGTGGATGCGGCGCGTCTCGACCGTGGAGCGCATCGAGAGCGGCAAGAGCTTCGGCGCCCTCGTCGCCGCGCTGCTCGACGGGCGTCCCGCGGCCGCCGTGGGCCTTGTCGACGCACCGCTGTGGCCCGCCTCCGTCGTCGCGGAGATACGCGCGGCGCTGCCCGGGGTGCGGGTGCGGGAGCTGCCAGGGCTGGTGCGCGAGGAGCGCGCCGTGGTCTCCGACGCCGAACTCGCGCTGCTGCGGCGCGGCGGCGAGGTCGTGGCGCGGGCCGCGCGTGAGGCCACCGCCGACGGCCTCGGGGCACTCGCCCGCACGGCCGTCGTGGAGCGCGTCGTGCGCGGCGCCGGCTTCCTCGACGTGCAGGTCGCCACCCCGGCAGCGCCGGACGGCGTCACGGGCGTGGAGGTCACCGGCCAGTTCAGGACCGGCTGGCTGCGTGCGGCGCGCCTCGCGGGCCGCGCCCCCTGGACCCGCGCGCTCACCGAGGCGCTGGACGGGGCGGTCGCCGCGGCCACCGCGGGCGCCACGGCCGCCGACGTGGCCGCGGCCGCCGCCCCCGCCCTCGCGGGGCTGCCCGCGGGCGCCGACCCCAGGGTGCGCCTGGTCGACCAGGCAGACCTTGCCTCGGGCGGCGAGTACCGCGGGCCGGCGGCGGGCGGGCCGCTGGCCGCAGGGTCCGTCGTCGCCGTGTCCGTGGACGTCCTCTTCGAGTCCGGCGGATACGCCGCGCTCGCGGACACCGTGTTCGTCACGGGCGGCCGCGCAGAGCGCCTGACCGGCGGCGCACACGAGGAGGCGGCGGAGTGAGGATCCTGACCAACGGCGACATCGAGCAGGTGCTGACCGCGCGCGAGTGCCTCGACACCCTGGAGACCGCCTACCGCGAGCTGTCCGCGGGCCGGGGCGCCAACCGGCCGCGCAACCACACGTACTTCCCGGTCAAGGACGACCGCTGGCCCGGCTTCGGCTTCCGCTTCAAGTCGCAGGAGGGCGGCAACGTGTCGAGCGGCGTGTGGGCGCTGCGCATCACCTCCGACATGGCGGGCGTCGAGACCCTGCCGAGCGGGGTGCAGCGGCGCAGGCTGATCCCCGCGGCGCCCGGTGGACGGTACGTGGGCCTCGTGACGCTCTACAGCCTCACCACCCTCGAACCTCTCGCCATCCTGCACGACAGCTTCGTGCAGAAGATGCGCGTCGGCGCGACCTCCGCGCTCGGCATCCGCGAACTGGCCCGCGAGGACGCCACGGTGGCCGGGATGTTCGGCTCCGGCTGGCAGGCGGAGGCCCACCTGGAGACGCTGCTGCTGGTCCGGCCGAAGATCGAGGAGGTACGGGTCTACAGCCCGACGCCCGAGCACCGCGAGAAGTTCGCCGCCGACTGGAGCGAGCGCACCGGCCGCCGCGTCGTCGCCGTCTCCGACCCGCGGGACGCGGTCAGCGGCTGCCAGATCGTCACCTGCGCCACCGCCGCCATGGACCCCTGCTTCGACGGCGCCTGGCTCGAACCCGGTACCCATGTCACCGCGATCACCTCGCCCGACGGCACCGCCACCCGGCGGGAACTCGACGACACCACCTTCGACCGGGCAGACCGCATCACCGTGCTCTCCCGCGAACAGGTGCACCACGACAAGCAGTACGACATCCTCGGCCCCGTCGAACGCGGCCGCCTCACCTTCGACGACATCCGCGAGCTCGGCGAACTGCTGCTCGGCGACGCACCGGGCCGCACCTCGCCCGACGACATCACCGTCTTCGCCAACAACACCGGCATGGGCGTCCAGTTCGCCGCGGTCTGCGCCCGGGCGCTGAGCCTGGCGGAGGAGCGCGGCCTCGGACACCAGGTCCCCACCGAGTGGCTCCTCGAAGAGACCAGCCCCTGACCCGGCGGGCCGCGCCCCCGGCCGCCGCCCCGCACGCGGCGGCGGCCGGGGCGCGCAGGCGCCGGGCGGCCAAGGACGACAGGAAGAGGACCCGCGACACCATGACCACCGACACCGAAGACGCCCACCGCATCGGGGGCGCCACGATCACCTTCGGGGAGAGCGTCAACACCGACGTCATCATCCCCGGCCGCTACCTCGTCAGCATCGACCCGGCGGAACTCGCCGAGCACGCCTTCGAACCGCTCGGCCCCGAGGTGCAGCGCCGCCTGCGCGCCTCACGGATCGTGGTGGCGGGCCGCAACTTCGGCTGCGGCAGCGCCCGCGAGCAGGCAGCGACCTGCCTGCTCGGCGCCGGCGTCCAGGCCGTCGTCGCCGCCTCCTTCTCCCGCGTCTTCTTCCGCAACGCCATCAACACCGGCCTCGTCGCGGTCGAGTGCCCCGATGCCGTCGCCGCGCTCACGGCAGCGGGCGGCGAGGGCGAGATGTGGGTCGACTACGACAGCGGCACCGTCGAGACGGCGGGGCAGACCTTCCGCTTCGCGCCGTACCCACAGGGCCTCAAGGACATCCTCGCCGACGGCGGCCTGATCCCCCACCTGATGCGCGAGTTCGAGCGGACCGCACAGGGTCCCGCGGCGAGCGCGTCCGACGACAGCAAGGCAGGTGCACGATGAGCACGGCCACCGCGGCGCCGAGGACCTTCGCACAGAAGGCGATCGAGCGGGCATCGGGCGAGGAGGGCCTGGTGCCCGGGCAGATCGTCGACGCCTACCCCGACGTGTGCATGAGCCACACCGCGAGCTGGCGGTGCATCCGCACCCTGGAGCGCATGGGCGTCGACACCCTCTACGACCCGGACCGCATCGCCATGGTGATGGACCACATCTCCCCGGCGATGAACGCCAAGACGGCGGCCGACCACCGGCTGTGCCGCGAGTTCGCCGACCGGATGGGCGTCAAGCACTTCTACGACGTGGACGCGGGCATCGCGCACATCGTGCTGATGGAGCACGGCGTCATCAGGCCGGGCCAGTTCGTGATCGGCACCGACTCGCACTCCACCATCTACGGCGCACTCGGCGCGTTCGGCACCGGCGTCGGCTTCAGCGAGATCACCGCCGCCTGGGTGACGGGCAGGCTCTGGGTGAAGGTGCCCGAGTCCGTCCGCATCGAGATCGAGGGCGACCTGCCGGCCGGCAGCTACGCCAAGGACGTGATGCTCGCCCTCATCGGCGACCTCGGCGCGGACGGACTCACCTACTGCTCGGCCGAGTTCAGCGGCTCGTACGTGACGTCCCGGTCCGTCTCCGAGCGCATGACGTTCTGCAACCTCGCGATGGAGATGGGCGCCAAGAACGCCTACGTGGCCCCCGACGCCACCACCCGCGCCTATCTGCACGACGAGGCGGGCGTCGGCGCCGACGGCTACGAGGTGCTGCTGCCCGACGAGGGCGCCGTCTACCGCGACACCGTGCGGATGGACGGCTCCGCCCTCGCCCCGAAGATCGCCGTCCCGCACGCCGTCGACAACGTCGTCGACGTCACCGAGGTCAGCGGCACCCGGCTCGACCAGGTGTTCATCGGCTCCTGCGCCAACGCCAAGTACGACGACCTGGAGATCGCCGCGGGCGTGCTGGCCGGCCGCAAGGTGGCCCACGGGGTGCGTCTCGTGGTGACGCCCGCGTCCCGCGCCGTGATGGCGAAGGCGTCCCGCAGCGGCGTGCTCGCCACCCTGATCGAGGCGGGCGCGATGATCACCAACGCGGGCTGCGGGGCCTGCGCCGGCAACGGCGGCGCGATGGCGGACGGCGAGGCCACCCTCTCCACGGCCAACCGCAACTTCCAGGGCCGCATGGGCAGTTACCAGTCGAGCATCTACCTCAGCAGCCCGGCGACCGCGGCGGCCTCCGCGCTCACCGGCGTCATCACCGACCCGCGGGAGGTGCTGAAGTGAACCTGGTCGAGAAGATCCTCGCCCGGGCGAGCGGCCGGAAGTCCGTCGAGCCGGGCGAGATCGTCATCGCCGAGGTGGACCGGCTGCTCATGCACGACCTGAGCGGCTATCTGACGGCGGGCGTCTACGACGAGAAGGTCGACCTGCCCATCCCGCACCCCGAGCGCGCCCTGATGGTCTTCGACCACCACTTCTCGCCGCCCACAGAACAGCAGGCGGGCGTACTGAAGTTCAACCGCGAGTGGGCAAGGCGCAAGAAGATCAACCTGCTCGACTGCGGCAGCGGCAACCTCCACCACGCGGCCGTGCGCGGCGGGTTCGTCAAGCCGGGCATGATCGTGGTGGGCTCCGACAGCCACACCCCCGTGCACGGCGCGCTCGGCGCCCTCGCCGTGGCCCTCGGCAACGACTCGCACGCGGGCACCGTACTGCCGTACAGCAGGGCCTGGTTCCGCGTCCCGGAGACCGTGCGGATCGAACTGCACGGCCTGCCGCGCCCCGGGACCTCGCCGCGCGACGTGGCGCTCTGGCTGACAGCGCGGATCGGCGAGGGCGAGATGAACTACAAGGCCCTCGAATTCACCGGCCCCTACGTCAAGCAGCTGGGCTTCTGGGACCGCTGGCTGTTCCCGCTGCTCTGTGTGGACCTCGGCGCCAAGTGCAGCTACGTCGAACCCGACGAGGTCACCGAGGCGTTCGTACGCACCCTGCCCGGCGGCCTGCCCGAGGAGGTCGCCAAGGGCGACGGCGCAGGCGGGGAGGCCGCGAGCGTGCTGCGCTACGACGTGGGCGACGTCGTGCCGCAGGTCGCCTGCCCGCCCACCGTGGGCAACACCCGCGCCGTCACCGAGGCGGCCGGCCACCCGGTGCAGTACGCGGAGCTCGGCGGCCACGGCGGCGGCAGGATCGAGGACATCAGGGCGGCCGCCGCGGTCCTGCGCGGCCGCAGGGTCCACCCCCGCACCCGGCTCAACATCGTGCCGAGCAGCCGCGAGGTGTTCACCGAGGCGGTGCGCGAGGGCCTGGTGCTCGACCTGCACGAGGCGGGCGCCACCTGGTTCCCGCCGAGCACGGGCTCCAACCAGGCCATCAACATGGGCGCGATGGCCGCGGGCGAGGCGATGATCTCCACGCACGCGCGCAACTTCCCCGGCCGCAACGGCAGCAGCGAGGCCTCGATGTTCCTGGCCTCGGCCGAGACGGTCGCGGCCTCCGCGGCCGCGGGCGAGATCGCCGCGCCGGCCGGTGCCGTGACCGCGGGAGGCGCGTCATGATCTTCGAAGGCCGTTCCTGGACGTTCGGCGACAACATCCCCACCGACCGGCTGGTGAAGTCGCGGTATGTCTTCGAGCCTCTGGACGTGATGGCGAAGCACGTGCTGGAGGACCTGGACCCGGAGTTCCCGCTGCGCGTCGCTCCCGGTGACATTGTCGTCGCGGGCCGCCACTTCGGCCAGTCCTCCGGGCGGGCCATCGCGACCAAGGCGCTGCGGGCCACCGGCATCGGCTGCGTGGTGGCGGAGAGCTTCGCGCGCACCTTCTACCGCAACTGCTTCGAGGTGGGCCTGCCCGCGATCGAGGTGCCCGGCATCAAGGAGATCGTCACCGCGGGCGACCGGCTGCGCGTGGACCTCGCCGCCGGCACCGTGACCGACCCGGCGACCGGCGCCACCCGCTCCGGTGCCCCCGCCGACCCGTTCCTCATGAACATGCTCGAAGCGGGCGGTCTGATCGCCCTGGCCCGCGAGCACAGCGAGCTGTTTCGGGGGTGAGGCCGCAGGCGGGCGCGGGACCGGCAGGAGCGGTCCTGCGCCCGCCCGCTCTCACCCGGCCCGCGCGTCCTCGGAGCCGCCGCCGGGGAACTCCTGCGTGCCGACGACCCGCAGCAGGTCGAGCCGCTCACGGGTCTCGGCGTCCCCGGGCGTGAGCACCAGCAGCTGCTGGCCGAGGTCGGGCGTGACGAGGGTCTCGCAGTCCATCACCAGTCGGCCCACGCGCGGATGGTCGAAGGTCTTGCGGTCGGCGCGCCTGACCGCCACCTCGTGCTCGGCCCACAGCCGGCGGAAATCGGCGCTCTCCGTCCGCAGCCCGGCCACGAGAGAGGCGACCACGGGGTCGCCGGGCCGACGCCCCGCGGCGGCGCGCAGGTCGGCCACGAGGTGGCGGGCGTGCAGCTCCGCCTCCTCCGCGACGGCCGCCGCGCGCTCCCCCGGGTCGGTGAACCAGCGGTAGACGACATAGCGCCGGTCGCCCGAGTAGCGGGTGAGGTCCCCGGTGAGCAGCACGGACGCCCGGTTCTGGGCGAGCACCTCGCCCAGGTCGGAGAGGACCATCGCCGGGGTGTCCCCGAGCAGGTCGAGCATGCGCACAAGACCGGCCCTGGCCAGCCGCGCCGTCCCGTCAGCGGGCGGCGGCCGGTGCCCCGCCAGGTGGAACAGGTGGTCGCGCTCGTCGTCGGACAGCCGCAGCGCCCGCGCGAGCGCGCCCAGCAGCTGCACCGAGGGCCGGCTGCTGCGGCCCTGTTCGAGGCGTACGACATAGTCCACGGACATCCCCGCGAGCATCGCCACCTCCTCCCTGCGCAGGCCGGCCGTGCGGCGCCGCGGCCCCTCGGGGACGCCGGCCTCGGCCGGGCGCAGCGCCTCGCGGCGGCGGCGCAGGAAGTCGGCGAGCTGGTCGCGTTGCATGCCTTCCATGGTCCCTCGCACGCGGCGGCCCGGCCAGGGAGCGGCTCTCCCATGATGAACGCTCCGCTCCCGCCGGGGAGCGCGCGGGCCCAGGGTGGACACCGGACCCACGACGAAGGAGCACGCCATGCAGAAGCGAACCCTCGGCAGCACAGGACCTGCGGTCTCCACCCTCGGCCTCGGCGCGATGAGCATGTCGGGCGCCTACGGCGAGGCCGACCGTGCGGAGAGCATCGCCACCGTGCACGCCGCGCTCGACGCGGGCGTCACCCTGATCGACACGGCCGACTTCTACGCCATGGGCCACAACGAGCTGCTGCTCGCCGAGGCCCTGCGCGGCCGGGACAGGGACGGCTACCGGCTGAGCGTGAAGTTCGGCATGCTCAGGGGCCCCGGCCCCGAGTTCGGCGGCTACGACGGCCGGCCGGCGGCGGTGAAGAACTTCCTCGCCCACTCGCTGACCCGGCTCGGCACCGACCACGTCGACATCTACCGCCCCGCCAGGCTCGACCCCGACGTGCCCGTCGAGGAGACCGTGGGGGCGGTCAAGGAGCTGATCGACGCGGGGTACGTGCGCCACCTCGGCCTCTCCGAGGTCGACGCGCAGACCGTACGCAGGGCCCACGCCGTGCACCCGGTCGCCGACCTCCAGATCGAGTACTCGCTGATCTCCCGCGCGGTGGAGGCCGAGGTGCTGCCCACGCTGCGGGAGCTCGGCATCGGGCTGACCGCGTACGGCGTGCTCGGCCGCGGCCTCATCTCCGGCCACTGGTCGGCAGGACACCGGGCCGCCCCCGGCGACGCACGTGCCGCGAGCCCGCGCTTCTCGGGGGAGAACGTCGAGCACAACCTCGCGCTCGTGGAGGCGCTGCGCCAAGTCGCGGACGCGAAGGGCCGCACCGTCGCGCAGCTGGCGATCGCCTGGGTGGTCGCGCAGGGCGCCGACATCGTGCCCCTGGTCGGCGCCCGCACCCGCGACCGGCTCGCCGAGGCGCTGCCGGCCGCGGAGCTCTCCCTCTCGGCCGACGACCTCGCCGAGATCGAGAAGGCCGTGCCGTCAGGGGCGGCCCGCGGCGACCGCTACCCGTCCGCCTTCATGCGGGACCTCGGCGTCGGCAACTGAGCGCACCGCCGCGCCCGCCTCAGCCGGCCGCCCCCGCCCTGCCCCGGGCGGGCGCGGGGGACAGGGCGCAGGCGGGCGTGGAGGACGGCGAACGCCGTGCAGGAGAGGGGGAGCGCCAGGGCCGCCGTGGCGAGGACGCCCACGGCGACGGGCGCGAGGACGCCCGCGTAGTAGCCGGCGAAGAAGTTGCCCGTGGACCCTTCGACGAGGCTCCTCACCAGGGGGCGCAGCGGCAGGGCGAGCTGGGTGACCAGCCGGAGCGCCCCCGCGGTGAGCGCGGCGAGCGGCAGCGCGAGGGCGAGCACGCGGGGCCACCCGGCGCGCGTCCACGTCAGCGACCAGGAGCGGCGCAGCGCCCCCACGGGGCCGAGCCCGGCCGCCGCGGCGGCCGGCGCGAGCGCGAACGCGAGACGCAGCACCGCGGAGACGAGCAGCGCCGCCAGGGGGGAGTCCCGCACGAGGGTGAACGGCAGCGTGCCCGGCCGCAGGGGCTGGGGGCTGTCGAGCTGGTAGCCGGCGAAGCGCTGCGACACGGCGTGGACGACCACCGGCAGAGACCACACGGCCGCGCCCCGCAGCGCGTACACGGCGACCACCGGCCACGGCCGGTCCGCCCCGCCCTGCCCGGGAGAGGCCGCACGCGAGCACGCGCCCTGGAGCAAAGCGCTGCCGATCCCGAGGAGGAGCAGGAACAGCGGCAGCGTGCAGACCGCGACGAGCCCCAGCCCGCTGGAGTCGTGGACATACGGGTCCTCGACATGGCGGTACCAGTCGCGCTGGTTGCGCATGTGCGTGAAGACGGGCCAGGAGAGCGCGAAGACGGCGGCCGTCAGCAGCAGCCCTGCGGCCCCGCACCCGCCGGCCGTCCGCACGGCCGCGCGCGCCAGCGCGCCCCGGTGCCGCCACAGCACGGCGCAGACCGCGCCGGCCAGCCGCCGCGGCCTGACCCCCGCCGCCCCTGCTGTCCTGTCGTCCTGCTGCGTGCTGCGCGTCATGGGCGGCCCCTCCGTGCGTTCGTGCCCCGCTCCCGGAGGGGACGCGGCACCCGGCCGCCTGGTTCACCGGGCGGGCCCGGCGTCCGTGACCGCCCCGGATCAGCCCGGTGTCTCCATGAGGGCGGTGACATAGGCGTCGAGCCGCTCCGCCACGGCCCGCGCCGTCAGCTCGGTCCTGCCCGCCTCCCGCCACGGCCGCGCCACCTCGCGTACCTCCTCCGAGGACGCCAGCGCGTCCCGCACCAGCCAGTACCGCCGCTCGCCCGCATCCGCGGCCGGCACCCCGCCTGCCGCCTCGTACGCCGCGGTGAACCGCGGACCCCACGCCGGGCCGTGCAGCAGCGCGAGCGCGGTGGCGCAGTGCGCCACGTCGAGGTCCGCCGGGCCCCAGGAAGCCCCGGCCCAGTCGACGACGCCGGTGATCCCGGCACCGGCCGGATCACCGGCAGCCCCACCGAACAGCACGTTGCCGGGCTGGAAGTCCCGGTGCAGGAACCGCCCTTCGTAGGGCGGCGGGGACTCGCGGATCACGTCGACCGCCCCGGCCCACACCGCCGCGTCCGCGCCCTCGGGGACCACGACGCTGTCGGGGGTCGTCAACGCCGTGTACCCGCGGGGCCGCTCGGCGGGGCGCACCGCGTGGATGGACACGAGTTGACGTGCCAGCAGCGGGACGCGCGTCTCCACCCCCTCGTCGCCAAGGACCGTGCGCCCCGGCAGGTGCGTCATCAGGAGCGACGGGTACGCGCAGCGCGCGGCGGTCGGATCGGCCGCGACCAGCCCGGGCGCCGGCACGTCGGCCCCCGCGAGCACGGTCAGCGCCCCGGCCTCCCTGTTCAGCCAGTCCTCGGCGTGCTCAAGGGAGGAAGGGGCGACGAAGGAGCGCAGCACCAGGCGGCGGGAGCCGCCGCCCCGCGTGCCGACGGTCAGCCGCCGCACCTCGGCGGTGATGCCGCCGTGCAGCGCCTCGATCCCGACGATCCGCTCGCCGGCGTCCAGCTGCCCGCGCACCCAGGCCAGCGTCGACGCCGGAACGGCCCCCGCGTCGTCGCTGCCGTCGTTGTCGTCTCTGTCCACGGCGTGCCACCTCACCACAACGACGTCTTGGGGGGCCTGCCGCACGTCCGGGTCGGCCGGCGGCACGGTCGGGGGCGGAACCGGGTCCGCGCGGGATGACGGGCGGCATCCGTGGGCCGGGACCGGGCGGGGGCCGGCCTCATGGAGACCCGGACGGCAGCGCTCGGCGGCGCCGCTGCCGGGCGCCTCTCCTTATTGCATAGAAGTGCAGGCGTACGTATAGTCATGCCGTCTAGAGGGAGGACGGGTGATGGCTCTACGTGTGGCGGTGGCCGGTGCCAGCGGGTATGCCGGGGGCGAGGTGCTGCGGGTGCTGCTCGGGCACCCGGCGGTCGAGATCGGGGCCGTGACCGGGAACGCCAACGCGGGACAGCCGCTCGGGTCGCTCCAGCCGCACCTGCTGCCGCTGGCCGGGCGGGTGCTCGCCGAGACCGGTGCCGCCACCCTCGCCGGGCACGACGTCGTCTTCCTCGCGCTGCCGCACGGGCAGTCCGCCGCCGTCGCCGAGCAGCTCGGAGCCGACACCCTGGTCGTCGACATGGGGGCCGACTTCCGGCTCAGGGACGCCGCCGACTGGGAGCGGTTCTACGGCTCGCCGCACGCCGGGACCTGGCCCTACGGCCTGCCGGAACTGCCGGGTGCCCGCGCCGCGCTCGAAGGGTCCAAGCGCATCGCGGTACCCGGCTGCTACCCCACGGCGGTCTCGCTCGCGCTGTTCCCCGCGTACGCCGCGGGCCTCGCGGAGCCCGAGGCGGTGATCACCGCGGCCTCCGGCACCTCGGGCGCGGGCAAGTCGGCCAAGCCGCACCTGCTCGGCAGCGAGGTCATGGGCTCGATGTCCCCGTACGGTGTCGGCGGCGGCCACCGGCACACGCCGGAGATCACGCAGAACCTCAGCGGGGTCGCGGGCGAGCGCGTCACCGTGTCCTTCACGCCCACCCTCGCGCCCATGCCGCGCGGCATCCTCGCGACCTGCTCGGCCAAGGCCCGCCCCGGCACCACGGCGGAAGGCGTCCGCGCGGCCTACGAGAAGGCGTACGCGGACGAGCCGTTCGTCCATCTGCTGCCCGAGGGCCGGTGGCCCGCCACGGCGTCCGTCCACGGCTCCAACGCCGTACAGATCCAGGTCACCCACGATCCGTACGCGGACCGGATCATCGCGATCAGCGCCATCGACAACCTCGCGAAGGGCACCGCGGGCGGGGCCGTGCAGAGCATGAACATCGCCCTCGGACTCCCTGAGGACACCGGACTTTCCACGATCGGAGTCGCGCCGTGAGCGTCACCGCACCGAAGGGGTTCGCCGCGGCCGGCATCGCCGCGGGGATCAAGCAGAGCGGGGGCCCCGACCTGGCACTCGTCCTGAACAAGGGCCCCCGCCGCGCCGCCGCGGGCGTCTTCACCGCCAACCGCGTCAAGGCCGCGCCCGTCCTCTGGTCGGAGCAGGTCGTCAAGGGCGGCGAGATCGCCGCGGTCGTCCTCAACTCGGGCGGCGCCAACGCCTGCACGGGCCCGCGGGGCTTCCAGGACACCCACGCCACCGCGGAGAGGGCCGCCGAGGTGCTGAGCGCCCTCGCCACCGGCGAAGCCCCCGAAGGGATCGGCGCGGGACAGGTCGCCGTCGCCTCCACCGGGCTCATCGGCGTGACCCTCCCGATGGACAGGCTGCTGCCCGGCATCGGCAAGGCGGCAGCCGAGCTCTCCGAGCACGGCGGCGAGAAGGCCGCCCTCGCCATCAAGACCACCGACACCGTCCACAAGACGGCCGTCGCCGCGGGGCCGGGCGGCGCGTGGTCCGTCGGCGGCATGGCCAAGGGCGCCGGCATGCTCGCCCCCGGCCTCGCCACTATGCTCGCCGTCCTCACCACCGACGCCGACGTGGACAGCGCGGACCTCGACCGCGCCCTGCGCGCGGCCACCCGCACCACCTTCGACCGCGTCGACTCCGACGGCTGCATGTCCACCAACGACACCGTGCTGCTCCTCGCGTCCGGCGCCTCGGGCACCGCCCCCGCGTACGAGCCGTTCGCCGAGGCCGTCCGCGAGGTGTGCGCCGACCTGGCGCGCCAGCTCATCGGCGACGCGGAGGGCGCGTCGAAGGACATCCGCGTCGAGGTCGTCGGCGCCGCGAGCGAGGACGACGCCGTCGAGGTGGGCCGCTCCATCGCCCGCAACAACCTGCTCAAGTGCGCGATCCACGGCGAGGACCCCAACTGGGGCCGCGTCCTGTCCGCGATCGGCACCACCGGCGCCGCCTTCGAGCCCGACCGGCTCAACGTCGCCATCAACGACGTCTGGGTGTGCAGGAACGGCTCCTTCGGCGAGGACCGCGACCTGGTCGACATGCGCTACCGCGAGGTCCGCATCACCGCCGACCTGGCGGCCGGCAGCGGGTCGGCGGTCGTCTGGACCAACGACCTCACCGCCGACTACGTCCACGAGAACAGCGCGTACAGCTCATGAGCACACGCAAGCACACCGCACTGCCGAAGGCGCAGACCCTCGTCGAGGCGCTGCCCTGGCTGGTCCGGCACAACAACAAGATCGTCGTCGTCAAGTTCGGCGGCAACGCCATGGTCGACGACGACCTCAAGGCCGCGTTCGCGCAGGACGTCGTCTTCCTGCGGCAGGCGGGCCTCAGGCCCGTCGTCGTGCACGGCGGCGGACCGCAGATCAGCGCACAGCTCGACCGGCACGGCCTGGTCAGCGAGTTCAAGGCGGGGCTGCGCGTCACCACGCCAGAGGCGATGGACGTGGTGCGCATGGTGCTCGCGGGCCAGGTCCAGCGCGAGCTCGTGGGCCTGCTCAACGCGCACGGGCCGCACGCCGTCGGCCTCACGGGCGAGGACGGCAACACCATCACCGCGACCAAGCACCAGCCGCGCGTCGAGGGCGAGTTGGTCGACATCGGGCGCGTCGGCGAGATCACCGGCATCGACACGGGGCTGATCGGCACCCTGCTGGACGACGAGCGCATCCCGGTGGTGTCGTCCATCGCCCGCAGCGCGGACGACCACCACGTCTACAACGTCAACGCCGACACCGCGGCCGCGGCGCTCGCCGTCGCGCTCGGCGCCGAGACACTGCTCGTCCTCACCGACGTCGAGGGCCTCTACGAGGACTGGCCCCGCAGCGACGACGTGATCAGCCGGCTCACCGCCAGCCAGCTGGAGAAGCTGCTGCCCGACCTGTCGAGCGGCATGGTGCCGAAGATGGAGGGCTGCCTGTACGCGGTGCGCGGCGGCGTCTCCACGGCCCGCGTCATCGACGGGCGGGTCCCGCACTCGATCCTGCTGGAGATCTTCACCGACGAGGGCATCGGGACGATGGTCGTACCCGACGCACCCGGGGCGCAGGCCGCCCCCGGCGCCGGCCCGCACACCACTGGAGGGGACGCGCAGTGAGCGACACCGCAGGCACCGGCACCACCGGCGGCACGGCAGGGGCCGCAGGCAACGAGGCGCTGTCCCGCCGCTGGCGGGCCGTCATGGCCGACAACTACGGCACCCCGCAGCTGTCCCTGGTGCGCGGCTCCGGTGCGACCGTGTGGGACGCCGACGGCACCGCGTACACCGACTTCGTCGGCGGGATCGCCGTCAACGCGCTCGGCCACGCACACCCGGCCGTCGTCGAGGCGGTGTCCCGGCAGATCGGCTCGCTCGGCCATGTCTCCAACCTGTACGTCGCCGAGCCCGCCGTCGCCCTCGCCGAGCGCCTCGTCCAGCTGGCGGGCCGCCCCGGCCGGGTGTTCTTCTGCAACTCCGGCGCCGAGGCCAACGAGGCCGCGTTCAAGATCGGCCGGCTCACGGGCCGCCGCCACATGGTCGCGACGGCAGGCGGCTTCCACGGCCGCACGATGGGCGCGCTCGCGCTGACCGGCCAGGAGGGCAAGCGGGCGCCGTTCGCGCCGCTGCCCGGCGAGGTCACGCACGTGCCGTTCGGCGACGTCGAGGCGCTGCGCGCCGCGGTCACCGAGGAGACCGCTTTCGTGATCATCGAGCCGATCCAGGGCGAGCTCGGCGTGGTCGTGCCGCCGCGCGGCTATCTGGAGGCGGCCCGCGAGATCACCCGTGCCACCGGGACCCTGCTCGTCCTCGACGAGGTGCAGACGGGTGTCGGCCGCACGGGCCACTGGTTCCACTACCAGGGCCACCAGGGCGTCGAGCCCGACGTGGTCACCCTCGCCAAGGGGCTCGGCGGCGGCCTGCCGCTCGGCGCGGCCCTCGCGTTCGGCCCGGCGGCCGACCTGCTGAAGCCGGGCCAGCACGGCACGACGTTCGGCGGCAACCCGGTCGCCTGCGCCGCCGGGCTCGCGGTCCTCGACACGCTGGCGGCGCAGGGCGCGCTCGACGAGGTGAAGCGGCTGGGCGAGAAGCTGCGCGAGGGGATCGAGGGGCTCGGGCACCTGCTGGTCTCGCATGTACGCGGCGCGGGGCTGCTCCTCGGTATCGTGCTCACGGAGCAGCTCGCGGCGGCCGTGCAGCGGGCAGCTCAGGACGCCGGTTTCCTGGTGAACGCGCCGGCCCCCGACGTCGTGCGGCTGATGCCGCCGCTGATCGTCGGGGACGGCGAGGTCGACGGATTCCTGCGGGCGCTGCCCGGCGTCCTGGACGCCGCGGTGCACCCGGGCGACCCGGACGGCCCGAGCGGGGCCGACGGGCGCGAGCCGAGCTGAGCCGAACCGAGATGAGACGACGACGATGAGTGAGCCGCAGCAGGGCGGCGGTCCCGCCCTTCCGCAGACGAGAATGGCCAGGCACCGCCGGATCGTGGACATCCTGGGGAGGCAGCCGGTCCGCTCGCAGAGCCAGCTGGCGCGGCTGCTCGCCGACGACGGACTCACCGTCACCCAGGCCACGCTCTCCCGCGACCTGGACGAGCTCGGCGCGGTCAAGATCCGCAACGCGGGCGGCGAACTCATCTACGCGGTCCCGAGCGAGGGCGGCTTCCGCACGCCGCAGGCGCCGCTCGGCGAGTCGGTGAAGGAGGAGCGCATGCGCCGCCTCGCCGCCGAACTGCTCATCTCGGCCGAGGCGTCCGCCAACCTCGTGGTGCTGCGGACGCCTCCCGGCGCGGCCCAGTTCCTCGCGTCGGCGATCGACCAGGCCGAGCTCGGCAGCGTTCTCGGCACCATCGCGGGCGACGACACGCTGATGCTCATCAGCCGGGACCCGACCGGCGGCCAGGAGCTCGCCGACCACCTACTGAAACTCGCCGAGACCGGCCGCGAACGCTGACCCGCCCGTGCGGCCGCCAGGTCCGCGGTCCGTACGCCCGTGCGGTGCGGCACGGCCCGTACGCCGCGCCACCGCGTGCGGTGCGGCCCGCGCGGGGCTCAGTCGCCCAGCAGGGCCGCCACGTCGTCGGCGTGTGCCGCGCGGGCGAAGGCGGTCAGCTCGGCGCGGGTGGGCGCCGTCGCGGGGCCGCGGCGCGTGACCGCGTACGCGGCCGCCGCGTTGGCCGCCCGCACCGCGCGCTCCGGCGGCGCGCCCTCGCCCAGCAGGGTCAGGAACGCGCCGACGTGCGCGTCGCCCGCGCCGTTGCTGTCCACCGCCGTCACCGGGAAGCCGGGGACGTGGACGGGCACCGAGCCGTCGGGCGCGGCGAGCCAGCAGCCGTCCTTGTCCGCCCGCACCAGGGCGCCCGCGCCCGGCGCGAGCCGCGCCCGCAGCGCCGCCGCCGCGGCGGGCGGCTCGGCCGCGCCGGACAGCAGCGCCGCCTCGCGTGCGTTCGCGCTCAGCCAGTCCGTACGGGCCAGCACCGGGCCCAGCACGGCGGCCGGGATGTCCGCCACCAGCGGCCCCGGGTCCAGGCAGAGCACCACCCCGGCCGGCAGGCCCGCGGCGAACGCCGAGAGCAGCGGGCCGTTCGCCGGCATCACCAGGCCGTAGCCCGAGAGCTGCACCAGGTCGCCCGCGCGTACCTCGGCCGCGACCGCGGCCGTGTCGCGCGCGGTCAGTTCCGCTTCCACGCCGAAGCTGGTCACGAAGGTGCGCTCGCCGCCGCCCTCGACCAGCGCCACCGTGAATCCGCTGTCGCCGTCGGTGCGCCGCGGCAGCAGCACCCGTACGCCCTCAGCGGCGAGCGCGGCCCGCACCAGGTCGCCGTAGGGGCCCGTGCCGTGCAGCCCGGCGAAGACGGTCTCCGCGCCCAGCCGCCCGGCCGCGGCCAGCGTGTTGAAGCCGCCGCCCGCCGTGAGCGCGGTCCTGGTGCCGATGACGTCGCCGCCGCGCTCCGGCAGGGCGGGCACCTCGATCACCAGGTCGGCGATGACGTTGCCCGCGAGGAACAGCCGCCCGCTCACCGTGCGGTGCCTTCGGCGCCCGACTCCTGGCCGGGGAGCGCGGCGGGCCGCCGCGCCAGTACCCCGTAGAGCAGCGCGCCCACGGCCATCGAGACGGCCCAGCCGAGGCCGTTCACGCCGAGCCAGGTGTGCGCCCAGGGGCCCGCGAACCAGACGTCGTCCGCGCTCGTCGACGCCTCCGTGAACAGCAGGCCCGTCACGATCGCCACCGCCCACGCCAGCACGGCGGGCAGGTGCAGGCCGCCGGTGTACCAGTAGCGGCTGGTGCGGGTGGTGTCCATCAGGCCCGCGGGGTCGTAGCCGCGCCCGCGCGCCGAGTCCACAAGGATCACCCCGATCCACGCCGAGATCGGCACCGCGAGGAGCGTGAGGAACGTGGAGAACGGCCCGTAGAAGTCCTTCGCGATCAGCATGAAGTACACGCCGCCGAGGAACATCAGCACGACGTCCACGGTCACCGCGAGGTGCCGCCGCACCCGCAGGCCGAGCGTCAGCATCGTCAGGCCCGCCGAGTACGTCGACAGGTGGTTCGACATCAGCAGCCCGCCGAAGGCCGCGATCAGGTACGGCACCGCCATCCACGACGGCAGCATGCCGTTGATCGCCGCGACCGGGTCGGACGCGTTCGCCAGCGTCGAGTCGCCCGCCGACAGCAGCGAGCCGAGCGAGATCAGCAGCACGAGCGGGACGCCGGCGCCGAACGCCGACGCCGTCACCAGCCGCCCGCCGGGCAGCCTGCGCGGCAGGTAGCGCGCGTAGTCCGCGCCCGCGTTGGCCCAGCCGATGCCCGTGCCCGCCGCGATGAAGCCGACGCCCGCGACGACGCCGCTGACCGGACCCGCGTGCACATGGAGCACCTTGTCCCAGTCGACGGTCGCGACGAGGAAGCCCATCACGATCAGGTTCAGCACGCCGAAGACGACCGTCGCCCACTTGTTGATCCACATGATCGTGGCGTGGCCGAGGCCGCTGATCAGCAGGGTGCAGCCGATGAAGACGAGCAGGCACACCAGCGTCAGCACGGTGTTCTGGTGCCAGCCGAAGACCCACCGCACCAGCGCGAGCAGCGCATAGGCGGCGGTCGTCGTCGTGATCGTCTCCCAGCCCACCCTGCTGAGCCAGCTGATCAGGGTGGGGCCGGCGTTGCCGCGCTGCCCGAACACCGCCCTGGAGAGCGTGAGCGCGGGCGCGCCGCCCTTCTTGCCCGCCAGGCTGAGCACGCCCACCAGGGCGAAGGAGCCGACGGAGCCGACCGCGGCGACCAGGACGGCCTGCCAGATGTTCAGGCCGCGGAACGCCACCAGCGTGGCGCCGAGCGGCAGCCCGAGGAGGGAGATGTTGGCGGCGAACCACGTCCAGAACATCTGGGAGGCGTGGCCGTGCCGCTCCGCGTCGGGTACGGGCTCGATGCCCCGGGTCTCGATGGTCCCGACCTGCTCGTTCACGGTCGCGCTACCACTGGTGCCGACGTGATCGTTCGTCGTCGAAGCGGTCATGACGGAACCTCCTTGCCTCGTGCTCTCGGAGGGACTGGTTCCGCGCGCCGGGGGCTTCCGGCGGCGCGGCGGGACTGCGCCGACACTCTCAGCGCAGCGCGAGCAGACGCTCCGTGAGGGGCTCCAGCTCGAGGTCGTTGACGGCGCGGAGGGTGGCGACCGCGTCGGGCGGCAAGGCACGGAGCCCGGCCACCGACCCGGCGACGGCGCCCGCGATCGCGCCGATGGTGTCGCTGTCGCCGCCGAGGTTGGCCGCGAGCAGCGCGCTGCGCCACGGGTCGCCCCCCGCGACGGACAGGACGGCGAACGCGGCGGGCACGGACTCCTGGCTCGCCACACTCGTCCCCACGAGCGAGCAGACCAGGTCGAGAGCCTCCGCCTCGGGGAGGCCGGCGACAAGCCCGGTCGCCCACTCGATCCTGGCCGCGATGTCCGCGCCCGCGATCCAGTGGCCGCGCTCCGCGCCCGCCGCCGCCGCCTCGACGGCTGCGGCGACCGCGTCCTCCAGCGTGCCACCGCCGACGCCGGTGCTGACGGCCGCCGCCACGGCGGCGGCCCCCGCGATGCCGACGGTGGTGTCGTGGGTCACCTGGCAGGACTCCACGACCCGGTCGAGGAACGCCGCCACCGGCCGCGCGGGGAAGGCGATGCCCACGGGCGTGACGCGCATCGCGGCGCCGTTGGTGGTGCCGTGGCGCCCCGCCTCCCGCGGCTGGACCCCCTTCGCCACCAGGTCGAGCGCCGCCTTGGTCGAAGGGCCGAGCAGGTCGAGCGAGCCCTTCGCCCGCATCTCCTTCTCCCAGTCGAGCAGGGTCTGCGCGAGGCGCCCGGGGTCGATGTGCCCGCCGCCCTCCACGAGGAGCCTGCCGACGATGACGGCCTGGTCGGTGTCGTCGGTGACCGAGCCCGCCGGCATGCCCGCGCTGACCGGGTTGTCGGGCCCCGCGGGCGCGAAGCCGGTGAGGGCGCCGTACGCCCTGACCACGTCGCGGCGCGACATGAGCTGGGTGGGCATGCCGAGGGCGTCGCCGAGCGCGAGCCCGTAGTACGCGCCGAGGGCGCGGTCGAGGGTGGCGGTGTGCGGCTGGGTCATGCGCGGTCTCCTCGCCCCGAGTGGACGTGCAGTTGGAACCTGGCGGGATCGAGGAGGCTGGTCACCTGCTCGACGAGGGAGCCGTCGGCCGCCCGGTACACCTGGGCCAGGTGCAGGAAGGACTCGCGGGGGGAGCGGCGGAGCAGCTCCGCCTCCTTGGCGGTGAGGCCCCGTACCGAGACCTGGCCGTCGCCCGAATCGGTGATCCGCCCCGCGGCGAGCAGCGTCTTGTTGAGCGACCCCTCGGTGAGCCCGCGCGCGGGCAGGCCTGCCAGCGGCCCCACGGCCGGCACGCGGCTGAGTTCGAGCGACACCCCGACGCCGCCGGCGAGCCGCCTGACCCGGTCGAGCGCGACGAACGCGTCGGTCTCCGTGTCCAGCTCGGCCGCGAGCGCAGGGTCGCGCACCGTCTCGAACCGCAGCACCTCGGTGGCCAGCTCGGTGGTCTGCCCCGCGAGGGCGCGGGTCCAGCCGAGCCGGTTGTCCAGCGGCGTGCCGTCGAAGGTGACGAACGAGCCGATGCCGGGGTGCGTCGCGATCAGTCCCTCGTCGCCCAGTACCTGGAGCGCCTGCCGCAGGGTGGTGCGGCTGACCCCGAACCGCTGGGTGAGCGCGTGCTCGCCGGGCAGCCGCTCGCCGGTGCTGTGCACACCGGCTCTGATCTCGTCGGCGAGCACGCGGGCGATGCGATGGTGCTTGTGAACCTGTCCAGGCATGTCTGAAGAGTAGTGGACATGACTGGACAGGTCCAGGGCCGGAGGTGCTGTTCTGCTGTGCTGCCGTACGGGACCGACGGCCGCGGACGCGGCTCAGTACGCCGTGACCGCCGTGGACCCGCTCTGCGTGCCGATCGCGATGTGCGGAAGCCGCGACCGGTCGGCCCAGGCCAGGACCGCGGCCATCGCGTCCGCCGGGACCGAGACGCAGCCGGCCGTCGCGCCCTCGCCGTTGACGTGCAGGAAGATCCCGGCGCCCCGTCCGTGCACCGGGCGGTCGTAGTTGTAGGCGATCACCAGCGCGTGCGCGTACTGCTCCGGGTAGTCCGCCAGGTGCTCCGACTCGCTCGCGCGGCAGTCCCGCGGCAGCCCCTCCGTCCAGCGGTTGTACGCGCGCGAGGCGTTGTCCTCGCACCACCAGGACCGGTCGCTCGCGCGGCGGTAGGGGTACGTCGTGCCGCGCGGCGCCGCCGCGTTGCCGAAGGCGTACGGCAGGCCGTAGAGGCCCGTCGGCGTGGTGGACGTGCCCTGCCTGCGCGTCGCGCCGTCCGCGAGGCCGTTCGCACCGAAGCGCGCGGGCGCCGAGCCCGCGGCGACCCAGTGCCGCCCCCGCAGGTCCCACCAGGTGAGCCGGCCCGTCGTGGCGCCGAGCGCCGGCCCCTCGACGGTGATCAGCTGGCGGCCACCGCCGGTGTCCGCCATCCGCTCGGGCAGCGGCCCCGCGCCGCCCGTCGCCGCGGCCGCCGTGGTCGCGGCGACAGCGGTGAGGGCGAGGAGCGCGGAGGCGGCCGCGCGGGCTCTCTTCATGACTCGGAGCGTAGGAGCGGCGGGTGCCGCGGGCCCCCGGAGCGGAGCCGTATGGGGGAGCCGGGGCCCGCGCGGCCCCGGCCCCGGGCTTTGACAAACCATACGGTCGCTTGCATAGTTATACCCGCCAGTGAATGCATTCACGGAAGGGACGCGCCCGTTCCCGGCGTCCCGGGTCCCGGCCCGCACCATCCCCGCACCCCCTCATGTCCCACCCCTCTCACCTCGGGAGCAGCAGTGAGCAGCAACAACGGTGACGTCCGGCTCTGGGGCGGCAGGTTCGCCGAAGGACCGGCCGACGCCCTGGCCAGGCTCTCCGCGTCCGTGCACTTCGACTGGCGCCTCGCCCCGTACGACATCGCCGGGTCGCGCGCCCACGCGCGCGTGCTGCACAAGGCGGGGCTGCTCACCGCCGACGAGCTGACCGAGATGCTCGCGGGCCTCGCCCAGCTGGAGGACGACGTGGCCGACGGCTCGTTCACCGGCACCGTCGCCGACGAGGACGTGCACACCGCCCTGGAGCGCGGCCTGCTCGAACGCCTCGGCCCCGACCTCGGCGGCAAGCTGCGCGCCGGCCGCTCGCGCAACGACCAGGTCGCCACCCTCTTCCGGATGTACCTGCGCGACCACGCGCGGACCATCGGCGCCCTGGTCGCCGACCTCCAGGACGCGCTGGTGGGCCTCGCCGAGGCCAACTCGACCGTCGCCATGCCCGGCCGCACCCACCTCCAGCACGCCCAGCCCGTACTCTTCGCCCACCATGTGCTCGCGCACGTCCAGGCACTCTCCCGGGACGCGGAGCGGCTGCGCCAGTGGGACAAGCGCACGGCGGTCTCCCCGTACGGCTCCGGCGCGCTGGCCGGCTCGTCGCTCGGCCTCGACCCCGAGGCGGTCGCGGTGGACCTCGGCTTCGAGCGCGGTTCCACCGGCAACTCCATCGACGGCACGGCGTCCCGCGACTTCGTCGCCGAGTTCGCCTTCATCACGGCGATGATCGGCCTCAACCTCTCCAGGATCGCGGAGGAGGTCATCATCTGGAACACGAAGGAGTTCTCCTTCGTGACGCTGGACGACGCCTACTCCACCGGCTCGTCGATCATGCCGCAGAAGAAGAACCCGGACATCGCCGAGCTGGCGCGCGGCAAGTCGGGCCGCCTCATCGGCAATCTGACCGGCCTGCTCGCCACCCTCAAGGCGCTGCCGCTCGCGTACAACCGCGACCTCCAGGAGGACAAGGAGCCGGTCTTCGACTCCTGCGACCAGCTGGAGGTCCTGCTGCCCGCGTTCACCGGCATGATGGCCACCCTGAAGGTCAACAGGACGCGGATGGAGGAGCTTGCGCCCGCGGGCTTCTCGCTCGCCACCGACATCGCCGAGTGGCTGGTCAAGCAGGGCGTGCCGTTCCGGGTCGCGCACGAGGTCGCGGGGGAGTGCGTCAAGGAGTGCGAGGCGCTCGGCATCGAGCTCGACGAGCTGACGGACGAGCAGTTCGCCAAGATCTCCCCGCACCTGACGCCCGACGTGCGCTCCGTGCTCAACGTGCAGGGCGCGCTCGCCTCCCGCAACGGGCGCGGCGGCACGGCCCCTTCCGCGGTCCTGGCGCAGCTCTCCGAGCTCAAGGCCGACCTGGTGATCCAGCACGCGTGGGCCGCGGCGAAGAAGTGACCGCCATTCGGGGCAGTCGGGGCGACACACCGATAATCGGATGGCACCCCTGAGGCGCACCTGTCAGAGTCGGGAGCGCCGAAGGGGTGTAGCTCAGAGGCCAGAGCAACGCTCTCCAAAAGCGTCGGTCGCAGGTTCGACTCCTGCCGCCCCTGCTGGACCGCACAGAAGGCGAACGCCCCGTTCCCCACGGGGCGTTCGCCTTCTGCCGTACGCACGACGGGCCGGGGGCGCGCCCCCGGCCCTGCGGGCCGTCAGCCCTTGAGCGCGTCCACCGCCTGGTTGAACGTCTTCGACGGGCGCATCGCGGCCGCGGCCTTCGCCGGGTCGGGCTGGTAGTAGCCGCCCAGGTCGACCGGCGAGCCCTGCACGGCGACCAGCTCGTCGACGATGGCCTGCTCCCGCTCCGTCAGCGTCTTCGCCAGCGGTCCGAAGGCCTCGGCGAGCTGCGCGTCCTCGGTCTGCTTCGCCAGCTCCTGCGCCCAGTACAGGGCGAGGTAGAAGTGGCTGCCGCGGTTGTCGATGCCGCCGACGCGGCGGCTCGGCGACTTGTCCTGGTCGAGGAAGGTCCCGGTGGCGCGGTCCAGGGTGTCGGCGAGCACCTTGGCGCGCGCGTTGCCCGTGCTGCCCGCGAGCTGCTCGAAGCTGACCGCGAGGGCCAGGAACTCGCCCAGGCTGTCCCAGCGGAGGTAGTTCTCCTTGACGAGCTGCTGCACGTGCTTGGGGGCCGAACCGCCTGCGCCCGTCTCGAAGAGGCCGCCGCCGTTGATCAGCGGGACGACCGAGAGCATCTTGGCGCTGGTACCGAGCTCCAGGATCGGGAACAGGTCCGTCAGGTAGTCGCGCAGCACGTTGCCGGTGACCGAGATGGTGTTCTCGCCACGGCGGATGCGCTCCAGGGAGAAGCGGATCGCGTCGACCGGGGACTTGACCTCGATGACCAGGCCCTCGGTGTCGTGCTCGGGCAGGTACTGCTCGACCTTGGCGATCAGGTTGCGGTCGTGGGCGCGGGTGTCGTCGAGCCAGAACACGGCCGGGTCGCCGGTGGCGCGGGCGCGGGTGACGGCGAGCTTGACCCAGTCGCGGATCGGCACGTCCCTGGTCTGGCACATGCGGAAGATGTCGCCGGCGCCGACGGCCTGTTCGAGGACCGCGGTGCCGGAGCCGTCGACGGCGCGCACCGTGCCCGTGGCCGGGATCTCGAAGGTCTTGTCGTGGCTGCCGTACTCCTCGGCCGCCTGCGCCATCAGGCCGACGTTGGGCACGGAGCCCATGGTCGAGGGGTCGAAGGCGCCGTGGGCGCGGCAGTCCTCGATGGTGGCCTGGTAGATGCCCGCGTAGCTGCTGTCGGGGATGACCGCGAGGGTGTCGTGCTCCCCGCCGTCCTTGCCCCACATGTGGCCGGAGGTGCGGATCATCGCGGGCATGGAGGCGTCCACGATCACGTCGCTCGGCACGTGCAGGTTGGTGATGCCGCGGTCCGAGTCGACCATCGCGAGCTCGGGGCCCTCGGCCAGCTCGGCGTCGAAGGACGCCTTGATCTCCGTGCCCTCGGGCAGGCCCTCGATGCCCTTGAGGATGCCGCCGAGGCCGTCGTTCGGGGTCAGGCCCGCCTTCGCGAGCACGTCGCCGTACGCGGCGAACGTCTTCGGGAAGAAGGCGCGCACGACATGGCCGAAGATGATCGGGTCCGAGACCTTCATCATCGTGGCCTTGAGGTGCACGGAGAACAGCACGCCCTGGCGCTTGGCCTGAGCGATCTGCTCGGTGAGGAACTCGCGCAGCGCGCCGACGCGCAGCACGGAGGCGTCCACGACCTCGTCCTTGAGGACCGGCACGGACTCGCGCAGCACCGTCGTGGTGCCGTCGTCGCCGACCAGCTCGATGCGCAGCGCGCCGTCCGCCGCGATGACCACGGACTTCTCGGTGGTCCTGAAGTCGTCGGCCGCCATGGTGGCGACGTTGGTCCGCGAGTCCGGCGACCAGGCGCCCATGCGGTGCGGGTGGTTGCGCGCGTAGTTCTTCACGGACGCGGGGGCGCGGCGGTCGGAGTTGCCCTCGCGGAGCACCGGGTTGACGGCGCTGCCCTTGACCTTGTCGTAGCGGGCGCGGATGTCGCGCTCCTCGTCGGTCTTCGGGTCGTCCGGGTAGTCCGGCAGGTCGTAGCCCTTCTCCTTGAGCTCCGCCACGGCGGCCTTGAGCTGCGGGATCGACGCCGAGATGTTCGGCAGCTTGATGATGTTGGCGCTCGGCGTCCTGGCGAGGGCGCCCAGCTCGGCGAGGGCGTCGCCGATGCGCTGCTCCTCCTTGAGACGCTCCGGGAACTGGGCGATGATCCGCCCGGCCAGCGAGATGTCCCGGCTCTCCACGGCGACGCCGGCCGTCGAGGCGTAGGCCTCGATCACGGGCAGGAACGAATAGGTCGCCAGGGCCGGGGCCTCGTCGGTGTGCGTATAGATGATGGTCGAGTCAGTCACCGGTGCTCCGCTCCACGTTGCTCACGTCAGCAAGGACTTCTGCAATATTGCTCGACATCAAGATATCCCGTGGTCCGGTCCGGCAGGACACGGCCATGGGTCCCGCGTGACATCCCCCACGCCGTGAGACGTTCCTGTCTCATTCGGGTTAGGGTCGTCTCATGGCTGTCGACCGGGACCACGTACTGCGGGCCGCCGCCGCCCTGCTCACCCGCCGCGCCACCGCCACCATGGACGAGGTGGCGCGGGCCGCCGGCATCGGCAGGGCCACCCTGCACCGGCACTTCGCGGGGCGGGACGCGCTGGTGCGGGCGCTGGAGGCGCTCGGCCTGCGGGAGACCGAGGCCGCGCTCGACGCCGCCCGCCTCGACGACGGCCCCGCGGAGGGCGCGCTGCGCCGCTTCGTCGCGGCGGTCGAGCCCGCGGCGGGCCTGCTCGCCTTCCTCGTCACCGAGAACCAGCTGTTCGAGGGCGACGACGTGCACGAGGGCTGGAGCCGGATAGACGGCCGCATCTCGGCCCTGTTCCGCCGGGGCCAGGAGCGGGGCGAGTTCCGTATCGACCTGCCGCCCGCCTGGCTCACCGAGGCGCTGTACGGGCTGATCGGCGCCTGCGCCTGGTCCATCCAGGACGGCCGGGTGGCCGCCCGGGACTTCCAGTATCTGACCTGCGAACTCCTCCTCGGAGGAGCACGACGGAGCGTGCGGACATGACCCGCGACACGACCCCTGCGGCGGCCCGCGGCGGCGCGGCACGCTGGCTCGCCCTCGCCGTCCTGGTGCTCGCCGTGCTGCTGGTCGCCGTCGACGCGACCGTGCTCGGCCTCGCCACGCCCTTCCTCAGCGAGGACCTGCGCCCCACCGGCACCCAGCTGCTGTGGATCGGCGACATCTACTCCTTCGTCATCGCCGGGCTGCTGGTCTCCATGGGCGGCCTCGGCGACCGCATCGGCCGCAAGCGGCTGCTGCTCGCCGGCTCGGTCGCCTTCGGGGGGATCTCGGTGCTCAACGCGTACGCGGGGAGCCCGGAGACGATGATCGTCGCACGCGCCCTGCTCGGCGTCGCCGGCGCGACCCTGATGCCCGCCACTCTCGCGCTGATCCGCAACCTCTTCCACGACCCGCGCGAGCGCAGCCTCGCCGTCGGCATCTGGGGCGCCATGGCCTCGGCGGGCGCGGCCGTCGGACCGATCGTCGGCGGCTTCCTGCTCGAACACTTCTGGTGGGGCTCGGTCTTCCTGATCAACCTGCCGGTGATGGCGGTGCTCGTGCTCGTCGGCGCCCGGCTGCTGCCGGAGTCGCGCAACCCGCACCCGGGCCCCTGGGACCTGCCGAGTGTGCTGCTCTCGCTCGTCGGGATCGTCGGCGTGGTCTACGCGGTGAAGGAGGCCGCGGCCCACGGCGTGCGCGGGGACGCCGTGGCGGCGGGCGTCCTGGGCGCAGCCGCACTCTTCTGGTTCGTACGGCGGCAGCTGACGCTGCCTGTGCCGCTGCTCGACATGCGGCTGTTCCAGCACCGCGGGTTCCGCGGCGCCGTGCTCGCCGACCTGCTGACCATCCTCGGCCTCTCGGGCCTGGTCTTCTTCCTCTCGCAGTACCTGCAGCTCGTGCAGGGGCGCGACCCGCTGGAGGCGGGTCTCGCCGAGATCCCCGCGGCGGTCGGCGCCGTCGCCGCCGGGCTGGTCGCGGGGCGCGCCGCCCGCCGCTTCTCCGTCCGCGCGATCGTCTCCGGCGGCCTCGCCGCGGTCGGCCTCGCGCTCGGGGCCGTCACCCTCTTCACAGAGCACACCGGCTACCCGGCGCTCGGCGCCGTGCTGCTGGTCGTCGGCGTCGGCGCGGGCTTCAGCTTCACCGTCACCGCCGACGTGCTCCTCGGCAGTGTGCCCAAGGAGGAGGCGGGCGCCGCCTCAGCGGTCTCCGAGACCGCGTACGAACTCGGCGCCGCCCTCGGTATCGCTCTGCTCGGCACCATCGTCACCGGCGTCTACCGCGGCTTCGCCACCCCGCCCGGCGTGCCGGCGGCGGCGGCGTCCGCCGCCCACGAGTCCCTGGGCGGCGCGGTCCAGGCGGCGCACGGCCTCGGCGGCAGCGGTGCGGCGCTGGTCGCCGCCGCGCAGGAGTCGTTCATGTCGGGCCTGCGGATCGCCGCGGGCGCGGGCGCGCTGATCCTGCTGCTGACCGCCGCCACCGCCTGGGTCCTGCTGCGCGGGCAGCGCCTCGCCGACGCGCCCCCCAAGGACGCGGGCGCCGCGGACGGCAGGCCCGCGCACCTCGCGGGGGACAGGGCCGAGTGAGCGCGAGACGCGCGGACCCCTGGCCGTACGCCCGCTACGCGGCCTTCGCCTTGGTCGCGTACATGTCCACGTACTCCTGGCCGCCGAGCCGCATGACCTCCGCCATCACGGAGTCCGTCACCGCGCGCAGCACATAGCGGTCGCGCTCCATGCCGTCGTACCGGGAGAACTCCATCGCGGGCCCGAAACGGACCGTCACCTTCCCGGCCCGCGGCAGCCCGCGCCCGTCCGGCTGGAGCTTGTCCGTGCCGATCATCGCGAACGGCACCACAGGGGCGCCCGTCATCAGCGTCAGCCGCGCGATGCCCGTACGGCCCCGGTACAGGCGGCCGTCGGGGGAGCGGGTGCCCTCCGGGTAGATCCCGAAGATCTTCCCCTCCTCCAGGATGCGGCTCCCGGTCATCAGCGCCGCCACGCCGCCGCGCCCGCCGTCGCGGTCCACCGGGATCATGCCGACACCGGTGAAGAACCACGCCATCGCCCGGCCCTTGATGCCGCGGCCCGTGACGTACTCGTCCTTGCCGATGAAGAAGACCTGCCGGTCGCAGACGAGCGGCAGGATCATCGAGTCGATGAAGGTCAGGTGGTTGCCGGCGAGGATCACCGGACCGGTGGCCGGGATGTGCTCCGCCCCCTCCACCCTCGTGCGGAACGCGAGGCGCACCAGGGAGCCGAGCGTCGCTTTGAGGAACGCGAAACGGGACAACGGGTCCTCCGTGTCGTGGACTGGCATGGATGACGGCGAGGTCTGTGCAGGTGAGGACATTACTCGGGAAGCGTGTCGCCGCGCACGTCGGGAGGCGTACCCGGGTAGGGGTCCGGGGCGCACTGCGCGCACAGCACACCCACAGGATGGGTGCGGTTCCCGTCGTGTTCCGCCAACTGCCCCTGACCGTAGGGCCGTCCGCCCTACGCTCGGCCGTTCGCCGACGGGTTCCGCGCCCGGCACCGCACCGCCGAAGGAGCGTCATGACGCAGGAGCACCAACAGGAGCACGCCCTCACGGACGCCACGCGCCCCGCCCGCAGGGCGGTACTGGGGGCCGCGGCCCTCACCGTGGCCGCGCTCGCCGTCCCGGCGGCGGCCGCCGCCGCGCAGGCCGCCCCCCGGCCCGCGGGCCACGGCGGCGCGCTGCCCGTGCCCACCGTCGTCGGCCACCGCGGCACCGCCGGATACCGCCCTGAGCACACCCTTGCCTCCTACCGGCTCGCCCTCGACATGGGCGCCGACATCGTCGAGCAGGACGTCGTGCCGACCAGGGACGGTCACCTCGTGTGCCGCCACGAGAACGACATCAGCGCCACCACCGACGTCGCGGACCACCCGGAGTTCGCCGCGCGGCGCACCACCAAGTCCGTCGACGGCACCGCCGTCACCGGCTGGTTCACCGAGGACTTCACCCTCGCCGAACTGAAGACGCTGCGCGCCAAGGAGCGCATCCCGGCCAACCGGCAGCACAACACGCTCTACGACGGCCACTTCGAGGTCCCCACCTTCGAGGAGGTGCTGGCCTGGGCCGACGAGGAGGGGCGGCGGCGCGGCAGGCCCGTCTGGCTCTACACCGAGACCAAGCACCCCACGTACTTCCGCGGCATCGGCCTGCCCCTGGAGGAGCGCCTCGCGGCGCTGCTGCGCCGCCACGGCAGGCACCGCGCCGACTCCCCGCTCTACCTCCAGTCCTTCGAGCCGACCAGCATGCGGCGCATGGCGGGCCTCGTCGGCACCCCGCGTGTGGTGCTGCTCGATGCGGCGGGCACCCAGCCCTGGGACCTGAAGTCGGCAGGGGACCCGCGCGGTGTGGACGATCTCGTCACGCCCGAGGGGCTGCGCTGGATCGCGTCGTTCGCCCAGGGCATCGGGCCGACGCTCGACCTCGTCGTCCCGAAGGACGCGGCGGGCCGGCTGGGCGAGCCCACCACGCTCGTGCGGGACGCGCACGCGCGGGGCCTGATCCTGCACCCGTACACGATGCGCAACGAGAACACCTTCCTGCCCGCCGACTTCCGCCGCGGCACCGACCCGAACGCCTACGGCGACGCCTTCGGCGCGTTCCGCGCCTACTTCGAGACCGGCATCGACGGCGTCTTCACCGACAACGCGGACACGGCCCTGCTGGCCCGCGAGGAGTTCCTCGCCCGCCGCCGCTGAGCCCGCCCCCGTGCGCCGGCGCGGACCCGAACGGGTGGTCCTCGCCGGTGTGCAGGGCGTGAGCGTCGGCTATGTCACAGCGATGTTTGGTGGCGTTCCGCGCCGGATGTCCCGGTTGTCGCCGTGGAATGCGAACGCCGGAGGTTGCGGCGCCTGGACTTGTGGGAAAGGAGCCGTAGACAATCGGCGCAACCAAGTGAGCGGGAGGCATGCACACATGGGCATGAGCGTGACCATCTCAGCGGCACGGGCGCAGGACGCGGAGAACATCCTCAAACTCCAGTACCTGTGCTACCAGGGAGAGGCGGAGCGCCACGGCGACTACACCATCGAGCCGCTGACCCAGACCCTCGACGAGCTCAGGGCCGACCTCGACGGCGGCCACTGCCTCGTCGCGCGCCTCGGCGACGAGGTCGTCGCCTCGGTCCGCGGCAGGATCGACGCGTCGGGCACCGCCACCATCGGCAAGCTCATGGTGCATCCGCGGATGCGGCACCACGGCCTCGGCGGGCGGCTGCTCGACGCCATCGAGACACACTTCGCGCAGGACCCTGCGGCGCGCCGCTTCCAGCTCTCCGCCGGCGGCCGCAAGGACGGCGACACCCGCCTGTACCGCAGCCGCGGCTACGCGCCGGTCGTCTCGGGGGACACCAGGCTCGACCTGGTCACGCTGGAGAAGGAGGCGGCCGGTACGTTCGTGGCGAGCGCCTGACGAGGGCCCCTGGCGTCCCGGGCGCGGACGCCAGGGGCGAGTACGCACCGGGGCGGCCCGTAGGCCGTCAGGCCGCGGAAGCCCGGAAATCCCCGGGAGAGCCCCGGAACCCGGCTCAGGAACCGGCCGGTGCCGCAGCGCGCGACCTGCGCAGCCACAGGATGCCCGTGACGGGCAGCGCCACCGGGATGAGGATGTAGCCGGCCCCGTAGTACGACCAGACCGTCGCGTCGGGGAACGCCGACGAGTCGAGCAGGGTCCACGTGCCGACGGTCAGCACCCCGACCAGTTCGAGGGCGCAGCACACCAGCGCCACCTTGCGGGCCGTCTCCCCGCCGCGCACCAGGGTGTACGTGATGAAGACGTAGACGACCGCGGCGACCGCGGAGAGCGCGTACGCCAGCGGCGCCCGGTGGTACTCGGTGGCGATCTGGTACACCGACCGCGAGGCGGCGCCGACCGTCATCACCCCGTACAGCCACACCAGCAGCACGCCGGGACCCGTCACCAGCTTGGTCCGCTTGCGCCCGCCGTCCGCACCGGCCGCGCCCGCCGGCTCGTCACCCGGGCCCCCTGCGACCGGCTCCGCGGGGCCCGCCGTCTGTGCCGTCACGTTCGATCCGTCCCTCTCGTCCACCGTGCCTCACCCTCCCCAGATCGCGTGGAGCCGCACTTCGAGCACGGCGAGCACGACGCCGCCCGCCGCGACCACCACCGAGCCCCACCGGCTGCGCTCCGTCAGCGACATGAACCCCGCGACCGGCACCGCGAGCACCGCGCCCACCAGGTACGAGAAGAAGATCACCGACCCGTCGTGGGCCTGCCGGCCGCGCGCCACCTCCACGATCCCCACCACCAGCTGCACCAGCGCGAGCACCGACACCACGGCCATGCCGATGAAGTGCCAGTCCTTCGTGGGCTGGTCCCGGTAGGCGGCGAACCCGCACCAGGCGGCGAGCACGAGCGCGGCCGCGGTGACCGCGATCGTCAGGGCGACAAGCATTGGCCGAGCGTAGTACGGGCCGGGCGCCCGCCCGCGCCCGGCCCCGACCACCCCCTCTGCACGGGGGCCGCCGGATGCTGCATGCTGTGCCTTTACGGCGGACCGGACGCACCGCTCGACGGAACCAGGCATGGAGCTGCGGATGACTACCACCTTTCCGGACGTTTCCATCAGCACGGAGCGGCTCGTGCTGCGCCCGTTCGAGTCCGCGGACGTCCCTGCGTACACCGAGATGATGAACGACGAGATGGTCACCGCGTGGACGTCCGCCCCGCTGCCCTTCACGACGGCCGACGCGGCCCGCTGGGTCGGCAGGGCCGCGCCCGCCGTCCGCAGGGAGGGCCGCGGCATCGTCTTCGCCGTCACCGAGTTCCTCACCCAGCGCCTCGTCGGCACCGTGCGGCTGCAGGACACGGACTGGCGCATCCTCGCCGTGCGCGGCGAGTACGCCACCGCGCCCTGGGCCCGCGGCGAGGGATACGCCACGGAGTCGATGCTCGCCGTCGCCCAGTGGCTCTTTCGCGACCAGAAGTTCGAACGGCTCGAACTGCGCACCGCCGCCGACAACACCGCCGCACAGCAGGTCGCCCAGAAGATGGGGTGCATCAGCGAGGGCGTCCTGCGCAACGCCTGGATAGCGCGTACGAGGACCGAGGACGGCGGCTGGACGGACATCCGCACTGACCTGATCGTGTGGAGCCTCCTCCCCGAGGACCTGGAAGGCGTCGGCGAGCAGCTCGCCGACGCGGGCGGCTACGCCACCTACACCGACTGGCGCTGAGCCGGGGCGGGCCGCCCGGTGCCCGCTGGGACCGCCCGGGCCGCCCGGGCGCGCGAGGTGATGTCAGGCCCGACGGGGTGCCCATGCGCGCCTGGCGGTGCCGGGACGCGGCCGCCCGCCAGGTCCCGCCGAGGGCGGGCACCGGCGCGCGCCCCGGCCAACCGCCCGCACGCGGGGGCGCGTCGGCGCCCCGCGCGGCTCGCGCCCGAACCCCCACCCGGCTGCCGCGCCGATCCGGGGCCCGATACTCTCACCGTGCCCCGCGCCACGCCGCGAGCGCCCCCGCAGCCCCTTCTGCCCCCCTTTTTTTTCTGCTTGCATCCCATCCCGCACGCGACGACTCCGGGAGACGAACGACGATGGCCGACCGCGTCACGGTGATCGGCTGGGACGGCTCACCGCTGACCCCCGCGGCCCGATCCGCGCTCCTCGCCGCCACCCTGGTGGCCGGGTCCGCGCACCACCTCGCGCTGCCCGAAGTGCCCGGCGACGCCGAGCACATCCGCCTCGGCAGCATCGACCTCGCAGCCCGCCGCATCGCGGGCCACCGCGGCAGCGCCGTCGTACTCGCCGACGGCGACCCCGGGTTCTTCGGCGTCGTACGCACCCTCAGGGCCCCGGAACACGGCCTGGAGGTCGAGGTCGTGCCCGCCGTGTCGTCCGTCGCCGCGGCCTTCGCACGGGCCGGGATGGCCTGGGACGACGCCCAGGTCGTCGTGGCGCACCGCCGCACCCTGCGCCGCGCGGTGAACGTCTGCCGCGCCCACACCAAGGTCGCCGTCCTCACCTCGCCGGGCGCGGGCCCCGTCGAGCTCGCCCTGCTCCTCGAAGGCGTCCACCGCACCTTCGTCATCTGCGAGGAACTCGGCACGGACCGCGAGCAGGTGAGCGTCCTCACCTCGGACAAGGCCGCCGACCACGTGTGGCGCGACCCCAATGTGGTGATCGTCATCGGCGGCGCCACACCCGGCGCCGCGATATCCGCTTCGGCGCCGGCCGGCTGGCTGCTCGGCGAGCCCGTGCGCCCCGCGGGCGCCACAGGACGCGGCTGGGCACTGCCCACCGAGGAGTACGGCGTGACCCTCGACGAGGGCGAGTCGACCTGGCTGCGCGCGGCCCAACTCGCCCGCATCGGCCCCCGCACGGGCGACCTGATCTGGGACATCGGCTCAGGCAGCGGCGCCGTCGCGGCGGAGGCCGCGCGGTTCGGCGCCGCCGTCATCGCGGTGGACGGGGAGGAGGGCGCCTGCGCGGCCACCGCGGCGGCCGCCCGGCGCGCGGGCGTGCAGCTCCAGGTCGTGCAGGGCCGCGCCCCCCACGTACTCGAAAACCTGCCGGAGCCCGACGTCGTACGGATCGGCGGCGGCGGCCTCGACACCGTCACCGCGTGCGCCGACCGCAGGCCCGAACGGATCGTCACCCACGCGGCGACGCGCGACGAGGCGGAGGCCGTCTCCGCTGCGCTCGCCGCGGGCGGATACGCCGTGGAGTGCACCCTGCTGCAGTCCGTCGAGATGGACACGGACGACTGGTCGGAGCGCGAGCGCGCGGTCGTCTTCCTGGTCGCGGGACGGCGGCGGGAAAGCGCCCCCTGAACCCGCGGGTCGGGGGCGCGGGGTAGGCTGGCCGATCGTTGTACCGCAGTCGGCCACCCGTGTATCCGGTGGTCGATGTCCGGGGAAATCCGGGGAAATCCGGGAGAGTCTTTCAGTCACCAGGCCGTTTCCCACCCCTCGGCGGTACGGCGTGACCGGGGGACGCGCAACGGCGCGCGGTCCGCGGCCGGTGGTCGGGGGAGACGCTTCACGCGGCCCGCGGGACCGCGTGGGGACACGCCAGGACGGCGGCCCCTCGTGCCGCGCGGCGCCCACGCTCGTTGTTATGGACGGGCGGCCGGGGCCAAGGGCCCCGCGCGACCCCGGCGAAGGGCTGTAAGGAGCAGAACCGATGGGCGAGGGGTACGCATGACGGACACCGGCGGGATCCCGGGCGAGGGGCGGCCGGGGAACGCGGGCATGGTGGAGCAGCAGGGCGGCCAGGCCGCCGGCGAGTACACCTACCTCGACCCCTCAGACGCCCCCCAGGACGACGACGACCTCCTCCTGATGCCGAGCGCGCAGGGCGCCTGGAGCGACCCGCAGCCCGTGCCGTCGCAGGAACACGCGTACCACGCACCCCCGGTGGACCAGCAGCAGCCGCACGGCGGCCACCACGGCCCGGGGCAGTACGCGGTCCCCGCCGCGGTCCAGGACCCGCAGGGCACGCACACGCCGCCCATAGATCAGCCGGCACCGGTGACGGAGCCGGCGGCGCAGACCCCGGTGCACGCGGCCCCGCAGGCGCAGTACGCGCCACCGCAGCAGCACACCCCCGCGCACGGTGTGCCGTACGGCGCTGCGCAGGTCACACCCCCGCCCCCGCAGGAGCCGACCCACAGCTCAGACGGCCGGGGCTTCGCCGCCCCACAGCAGCCTCCCGCGACGCCTGACGCCCTTCTCGCCGACGAGACCCCGGGCCACGGCGACGGCACGCAGGCCGAGGACCTCGCTCTCAACGGCCAGGCGGTCCCGGGGCAGGCGTACAACGGCCAGGCGGATCCGGGCCGGCCGGCCGACGGCCAGAGCCTCGACGGCCGGCAGGTCGCGGGCGAGTCGTTCGAGGGCTTCGAGGGGCAGGACCCCGACGGCCCGCAGGCTCCGGGCCAGTCGCTCGACGGCCGGCAGTTCGACGGCCAGGAAGCCGGAGGGCCCGTGCTGGACGGTCGGGAGAGCCCCGGCCAGGAACCCGGCGGCCAGGTCGGCCAGGGCTCGGGCGGTGACGTGGACGGCGCCGCTGTGCAGGAGGCCCCGGGGGAGCCCGGCGTGGACCCGCAGGCACCCGCCGCCCCCGAAGGCCCCGGCACGGTCGGTCGTATCCCCGCGCCAGCGGCGCCCGCCGACGGTTCGCTCGGCGGTCAGGCCGCGGCCGCCCCCGCGCAGGCGGCCCCGCGCAGACCGCTGCGCCTCGGGCCACCGGTCTCCGACCCGCCGAGCGGTGTCGTGCGCTCGCTCGCCGATCGCGGGCCCGCCGCCCGCAAGGCACCCGTCTACCCGGTGCGTTCGCAGACGCCCGGGCCGCCCACCACAGGGCCCGAGTACTTCGACGTCGCCCACGACGCGCCCGCCGCGGAATCCGGTGCCGCAGCGCCCGGCACGGCAGGGGCGCCGCAGGGCGGGGTCCCGTGGGTGCCCCAGCCGCCGCAGGCCCCCCAGCCCCAGGACGCGGGCGCGGCGGAGATCCAGGCGGTTGAGCCGCAGACGCCCGAGCCTCAGGTCTCCGCCGCTGAGCCGGTGCCTGAGCAGGAGGCCGGCCCGCAGGGCCGGGCCGCGGACGCGCAGAGCGAGGACGAGCAGCAGGAGATGGCGCAGACCGTCGAGGAGCAGGCCCCCCAGGATTCCGTCCCGGCCGAGGAAACACCTGAGGCCGTCGACGCCGCGGTGACCGAGGACGCCGCGACGGCCGAGGCTGCCCCTGAGGCGGCGGCTGTTGGGGGGCCCGAGGCTGCCCCCGAGGCGGTGGACGCGGTGGCGCCCGAGGCCGCCCCCGGGGCGGTGGCCTCCATGGCGACCGAAGACGCCCCCGAGGTCCCCGCCGCCGAGCCTGCGGAGCCTGCCAAGGAGCCCGAGGCGGACGCCCCCGCCGACGTGCCGCAGGACGCGGAGCCCGCCGAGGCGCCCGGCGCCCCCGCGGCCCCCGTGGCGGACGAGCCGGCCGCCGACGCGCCGCCCCCCGTCCTCGTCACCGACGCGGGCGACGCCGCAGGGAACCCCGGCGGCGGCGCGGCCGACCCCGGCACGGAGCCGGCGCCCGCCGGTGCGGCAGCGGCCGAGGCCCCCGTCCCGGAGGCCACGGCGGAGCCCGGTCCCGCAGAGCCCGGGGCCGACCCCGGCCCCGCGCCCTCCGGCTACGACGACGCCGAGCGGGACACCGTACTGCGGGTGATGCGGGAGCGCCGCGACATCCGCAACGGCTTCCGCTCCGACCCCGTCCCCCAGGACGTGCTGCTGCGCGTCCTTGAGGCCGCGCACACCGCGCCGAGCGTCGGGCACTCGCAGCCCTGGGACTTCGTGGTCATCCGCTCGGAGGAGACCCGGCGCGCCATGCACGAACTGGCTCAGCGGCAGCGTGACGCGTACGCCGAGTCGCTGCCGAAGGGCCGCGCGAAACAGTTCAAGGAACTGAAGATCGAGGCGATTCTCGACACCCCGGTGAACATCGTGGTGACCGCAGACCCCACCCGCGGCGGCCGCCACACACTGGGGCGGCACACCCAGCCGCAGATGGCGCCCTACTCCTCGGCCCTCGCCGTGGAGAACCTCTGGCTCGCCGCCCGGGCCGAGGGCCTCGGCGTCGGCTGGGTCAGCTTCTTCGACGAGCGCGAGATGGTCCGCGCGCTCGGCCTGCCCGAGCACCTGGAGGTCGTCGCGTACCTCTGCGTCGGGTACGTCGACACGTTCCCCGAGGACCCCGAGCTGATGCAGGCGGGCTGGTCCAAGCGGCGCCCGCTGGCCTGGGTCGTGCACGAGGAGACGTACGGCAGGCGCATCCTGCCGGGCGCCGAGCCCCACGACCTGCTCCAGGAGACCGTGGCCGGCATCCGCCCGCTCGACGCGAAGGCGCTCGGCGAGGCGTGGGAGCGCCAGAAGCGCATGACCAAGCCGGCCGGCGCGCTCGGCGTGCTGGAGATCATCTCGGCGCAGCTCAGCGGGTTGTCCCGGATGAGCCCGCCGCCGATCCCCGAGCCGGCGGCCCTCGCGGTCTTCGCCGGGGACCACGGGGTGCACGCGCAGGGCGTCACGCCCTGGCCGCAGGAGGTCACCGGCCAGATGGTGGCGAACTTCCTCGGCGGCGGCGCGGTGTGCAACGCGTTCGCCGGGCAGGTGGGCGCCGAGATCTGCGTCGTGGACGTCGGTGTCGCCTCCGAACTGCCGGCCACCTCCGGCCTGTTGCCGCGCAAGGTACGGCCCGGCACCGCGGACTTCACCACCGGGCCCGCGATGACACGCGAGGAGGCCGTCGCGGCGATCGAGGCCGGCATCGAGACCGCGCGCGACCTGGTCACGGCGGGCAACAAGGCCCTCCTGACCGGCGAGATGGGGATCGCCAACACGACGGTGTCCGCCGCGCTGATCTCGGTGTTCACCGGCATGGACCCGGCCGAGGTCACCGGCCGCGGCACCGGCATCAACGACGAGACGCACAGCCGCAAGGTCGACGTGGTCCGCAGGGCGCTCGACCTGCACAGGCCGGACCCGGCCGACCCGATCGGCGTCCTCGCCGCGGTCGGCGGCCTCGAACACGCCGCGCTCGTCGGCTTCCTGCTGGGCGGCGCGTCGCTGCGTACACCGGTGATCCTCGACGGCGTCAGCGCGGGCGCGGCCGCCCTGGTGGCCCGCGCGATCGCCCCCGAGTCGCTCGCCGCGTGCATCGCGGGCCACCGCAGCGCCGAGCCCGGCCATGTCGCGGCCCTCACCAAGCTGGGCCTGCGCCCGCTGGTCGACCTGGACCTCCGCCTCGGCGAGGGCACGGGCGCGCTGCTCGCCCTGCCGCTGGTGCAGAGCGCGGCCCGCGCGATGCACGAGGTGGCGACGTTCGACTCGGCGGGCGTCACCGAGAAGTAACCACACCGGCGAACGACCACCGCGCGCGGCCCGACACACCACAGGGCCGCGCGCGGCAGCCCCGCCCGCCGGGCCGCATGGGGCGACTTCGCCCGACGGACGGCACGCGGCAAGGCCGTCGCCCGCTGCCCGGGTCTCGGCGGGTCCCGACCCCCGGTGGGCCCCGCGCGCCCCGGCGGGCAGGCCCCGCGCCGGGCCCACGCCCCCGCCCCAGGCGCAGAGCGCCCGCCCCCGCGCCCCCGCAGGCGCCTGCGCCCGGTACCCCTGCCCGGGCGCCACGTAAAGTGGTCGCACCATCCGTCCCACCAGCCGCTCCACCGGCGCAGCGGCCGCCAGACGAACCCGCCCGAGGAGCTGCACGCACGATGGCCGAGCCCGACGACGCCCCCCGAACGCCGCCGACAGGGCCCGCAGGCCCGCGCGACGGCCGGCACCCCGCCTACCCGGTGGGGCTGCGGCTCTCCGGCCGCAGGGTGGTGGTGCTCGGCGCCGGCCAGGTCGCCCAGCGCAGGCTGCCCGCGCTGATCGGCGCGGGCGCCGACATCGTGCTGGTCTCGCCGTCCGCGACGCCCTCCGTCGAGGCGATGGCGGCCGCGGGCGAACTGCGCTGGGAGCGCCGCAGGTACGCCGAAGGCGACCTCGCAAACGCCTGGTACGCGCTGGTCGCCACCAGCGACCCGGCCGCCAACGCCGCCGCGTCCGCGGAGGCGGAGCGCGCCCGCGTCTGGTGCGTGCGCAGCGACGACGCCCAGGAGGCCACCGCCTGGACGCCCGCCACCGGCCAGGAGGACGGCATCACCGTGGCCGTGCTCGCGGGACACGACGCGCGCCACCGCGACCCGCGCCGCTCCGCCGCCGTGCGGGACGCCGTCGTCGAGGGGCTCAGGGAGGGCACCCTCGCGCCGGCCCGCGCGCGTACCCCCCGCACGGGGCCCGCGCCCGTCGCCCTCGTCGGCGGCGGCCCCGGCGACCCCGACCTCATCACGGTGCGCGGCCGCCGCCTGCTCGCCGCGGCCGACGTCGTCGTCGCCGACCGGCTCGGCCCGCGCGACCTGCTCGCCGAACTCCCGCCGCACGTCGAGGTCATCGACGCGGCGAAGATCCCCTACGGCCGTGCCATGGCGCAGGAGGCCATCAACGCGGCGCTCGTCGAGCACGCCAAGGCGGGCAGGAACGTCGTACGCCTCAAGGGCGGCGACCCGTTCGTCTTCGGCCGCGGCATGGAGGAGGTGCACGCGCTCGCCGAGGCGGGCATCCCCTGCACGGTCGTGCCGGGGATCTCCTCCACGATCAGCGTGCCGGGCGCCGCGGGCATCCCCGTCACCCACCGGGGCGTGGCCCACGAGTTCACCGTCGTCAGCGGCCATGTCGCCCCCGAGGACCCGCGCTCCCTGGTGGACTGGGCCGCGCTCGCCCGGCTCACCGGCACGCTCGTCGTGCTGATGGGCGTCGAGAAGATCGGCGCGATCGCCGCCGCCCTCGTCTCCCACGGCAAGGACCCGGCGACGCCGGTCGCGCTCGTCCAGGAGGGCACCACCGCGGCGCAGCGCCGCGTGGACGCCACCCTCGCGACGGTGGGGGAGCGGGCCAGGGCGGAGGCCGTACGGCCGCCCGCCGTGATCGTGATCGGCGACGTCGTCGCCCTCGGGAACGGCTGAGACATGACCCGGCCCCTCCCCGTCGACGACCCCGCAGACCCGCGCCTGGGCGACTACACGGACCTCACCGACGTCGAGCTGCGCCGCCGCCGCGAACCCGCGGAAGGCCTGTTCATCGCCGAGGGCGAGAAGGTCATCCGCCGTGCCGTACGGGCCGGTTACGCCATGCGCTCGATGCTGCTCTCACCCAAGTGGCTCGGGCCGCTCGCCGACGTCGTCGAAGAAGCCACCGCGCCCGTCTACCTCGTGGACCCCGCGGTCGCCGAGCGCGTCACCGGCTACCACGTGCACCGCGGTGCGCTGGCCGCCATGGCCCGCAGGCCGCTGCCCGCCGCCGGTGAACTCCTGGCGGGGGCACGGCGCGTGGCGGTGTTCGAGGACATCGTGGACCACGCCAACATCGGCGCGGCCTTCCGCAACGCCGCGGCCCTCGGCATCGACGCCGTGCTGCTCACGCCCCGCTGCGCCGACCCGTTCTACCGCAGGGCGGTGAAGGTCTCCATGGGGGCGGTCCTGCAGGTGCCGTGGACGAGGGCGGCCCACTGGCCCGGCGACCTGGAGGAGTTGCGGGCCGCCGGCTTCACCGTGGCCGCGCTGTGCCTGAGCGACCGGGCCGTGACCCTCGACGCGCTCGCCGCGCGCGGCGACGAGAAGCTCGCGCTGGTCTTCGGCACGGAGGGAGCGGGCCTCGCGCCCGCCACCCTCGCGGCGGCCGACGTGCACGTGCGCATCCCCATGGACGCGGGCGTCGACTCCCTCAACGTGGCCGCCGCCTCGGCGGTCGCCTTCTACGCCACCAGGCCCCGCACACTCTGACCAACGCCCGCGCGCGGCGAACGGTCAGAACTGCTGCGCCAGCCAGATCCCCAGCGCCACCAGCAGCGTCACGATGACGAAGACGATGAGCCGCTGCCGCAGCAGCCGCGGGTTCGCGGGCCTGCGCGCAGGCGTGCCGCCCCGGGTACCGGACCGGCTCCCGGTACCGCTGCGCTGCCCCGGCGGCCGCGTCCCGCCCGTACGGGCGCCGGCGGCCCGGCGCTTCTGCGCGGTGCGCCCCGCCCCGGTCGTACGCGAAGCCCCCTGCCCTGAGCGCTCCGTGTGGTCCGCGTGGTCCGCGGCGGACGCGGCCCGCCGCATCGAACGCTCCGTGTAGTGCTCGGTCGGGCGCTCCCCTGCCCGGCGCTCGCGCTCCCGCTCGGGCATCCGGCCCGTCGGCACGTCCTGCGGCGCCCGGTCCCGCTGGGTCGGGGGCCGCGCCTCCGCCAGGCCCTGCGCCTCGCGGGCTGCGATCTCCTTCAGCCGCATCGACAGCTGGAGCGTGCTCGGCCGGTCGCCCGGATCCTTCGCCAGGCAGGCCCGCAGCAGCGGTGCCAGTGTGTCGGGCACCCCGCGCAGCTGCGGCTGCTCGTGCACCACCCGGTAGAGCATGACCTCGGAACTCCCGTGCCCGAAGGGGGAGTCGGCCGTTGCTGCGTACGCCAGCGTGGCGCCGAGCGCGAACACGTCCGTGGCGGGCGTGACGGCGGCGCCGCGCACCTGCTCCGGCGCGAGGAAGCCGGGGGAGCCCACGGCCGTGCCGACATGGGTCAGCGTGCTCGCACCGGTCGCCCAGGCGATCCCGAAGTCGATGATGCGGGGGCCCTTGGGCGACAGCAGGATGTTCGACGGCTTGAGGTCCCGGTGCACGACCCCCGCCTCGTGCACGGCGACCAGGCCCTCGGAGAGCGCCGCGCCGACCGCCGCCACGTCGGAGGCGGCCAGTGGGCCCTCCTCGGCGACCTTGTCGTGCAGCGAGGGGCCCGGCACGTACTGGGTGGCGAACCACGGCCGCTCCGCCTCCAGGTCGGCGGCGACCAGGCGGGCCGTGCAGCCGCCGCGGATGCGCCGCGCCGCGGACACCTCGCGCGCGAAGCGGGATCTGAACTCCTGGTCCTCCGCCAGGTCAGGTCTGATCACCTTCAGCGCGACGCGCTGCCCCCGCCGGTCCGACCCCAGGTAGACGACGCCCATGCCGCCGGCGCCCAGCCGCCGGTGGAGCCGGAAGGAGCCGACGACTCGCGGGTCCTCGCGCCGGAGCCGCATCATCGCCATGTCCATCCCCGCTGCCCGGTCGTCCGTCTGACGTGGCACAGCTTACGTATCCGCGCCCCGGCGCGCGCACAGGCCGCGCCCTGGCGTCCGGATCGAGCGTCAGTGCGGCACCCGCCGGGTGAGCGGAAGTCACCAGGACCGCCGCACCGGGCGCCTTGGGCCGGGCGCCGCCCCAAGATCCTTCCCCACCAGGGGGATTGGCCCCCGTCCCGGGGGGCGGGCGCGGACCGTGCCGTCCACCGCGCCGGGGTGCGCCCGCCCGCCGTCACAAAGCCGGTACGCGCCCACTCACCGCGGGGCGCGGGGTGAGCGAAGTCACGCGTGACGCGCGCCCCGCAGAAGGACCCCGAGACGGCCGCCGCGCGACTCCACCCAGGGGAGTACGTCCCCGCGCGGCGGGTCATCCCCTGGGAGGCCGCGCAAGCGGTACGCGGGCATGACGACCCGGGGGCCGCCGCCTCCCTACTGTTGGGGGCAAGCGGTGGGTACAGCACTCGTCCCCCGAGGCCAGGTGCCCGCCGCTGCAACCTTCGACGGGAGAGGGACGATGGCGGACACGGCCGCACGGAGCACGCTCAGCGCGCAGCGCAAGGCGTTCGCGGCGCTCGGCGTGCGGCCGTCGGGCACCCGCCACCCCCTGGTGGCCGCCGCCATCGTCCTCCCCCTCGCGGCCCTGCTCGTCGTCGTCTTCGGCGGCTGGAGCGCAGTGGTCGAACAGGCGTCGTCCGTGGGCGTGATGCTGGGGCGCTGACCGCGCCCCAGGCCCGGGAGAGCGGTCCGGGCCGGGGACATCCGGCCAACAGCCCCGTGGGGACGGGGGTGCGGCGGACGGCAGCGTACGGCCGGTCAGCTGGGGAGCTGACCGGCCGGCGCGTTTTTGCGGGCCGCGCACCGCGTACGCTCACGGCACACCGGCGCCGCCGGGTCCGCACGCCACCCGGGGGAGGACAGGCCCATGACGCGCGAGGGGCTGCTGCCCGCGCTGCACCGCGCGGCACGCGACGCCGCGCACCGCGAGGGCGCCTGCCGTGCCTGCGGCCACGCCGGCGTGCTCGCCGACCGCCCCGACGCCGCCGTCGTACGCCACGGCGCGGCCGTCGTGAAGGCGCACGCCGAGGACACCGACCCGGCCGCCCACCGCGCCAGGCTCGCCCTCGCCGCCCACCCGCGCCTCGCCGGCATCCTGCTCCCGCCGCTGGGTCCCGCGCCCGAGGTGCGCGGCCGCCTCGTCACGGCCTGGCCCTACGGCGTCCCCGTCGACCCCGCGGACCCGGACGCCGCACCCTGGGAGGAGGCGGCACGGCTGCTCGCCCGGCTGCACTCCGTACCCCTCGAAGCGCTCCCCGGGCCGCTGCCGCCGGTGCGCGCGCCCCTCAAGGTGGCCGCGGCCGTCGCGCGGATGCGCGCCGCGGCCCCCGTACACCCGGCGGCCCGCGCCGTGGAGCGCGCCCACGCCGCCCCGGCCCCGTACGCGGCGCGCGGCCCCGTCGCGCTCTGCCACGGCGACCTGCACCTCGGGCAGCTCGTCCGCGGCCCCGGCGACGGCAGGTGGCTGCTGATCGACATCGACGACGCGGGCGCCGGCGACCCCGCCTGGGACCTCGCGCGGCCCGCCGCCTGGTACGCGGCGGGGCTGCTGCCGCCCGAGGCCTGGACCCGCTTCCTCGGCGCCTACCGCGCGGCCGGCGGCCCCGCGCTCCCCGCGGCAGGCGACCCCTGGCCCCGGCTCGAAGGGCCGGCCCGCGCGCTCACCGTGCAGACCGCAGCCCTCGCCCTGGCGAAGGGGGCGGAGCAGGGGCGCCCCGTCGACGAGGCGGAGCGGCTCGTGGTCGCGGCCTGCGAGCGGATCGCCGCCCTCTCACCCGCCAACTGAGGCCGCACGCAACCGTGTCGGCCGCTCCCGCGTCGTCACAGAGGCAACGGACCGTTCACCCTGCCGAGGAGCTGACCTGGATGAAGTGCCCCAAGTGCCACGCGGAGATGCACACGTACAACCGCAACGGCGTCCAGATCGAGCAGTGCAGCGGCTGCCGGGGGATCTTCCTCGACTTCGGCGAGCTGGAGGCCCTGACCCGCATCGAGTCCCAGTGGGCCCAGCCGGCGCCGCCCCCGCCGCCCGCCGCGCCCTACCCGGCGGCGCCCGGACCGGCCTGGGGAGCCCCCTACGGGGGCCACGGCGGCGGCCACTACGGGGGCCACGGCCACCACCGTCACCAGAGCTTCGCGCACATGCTGTTCTCGACCTGACCGGCCCCGGCACGAGGGAAGCCCCGGCGGACGAATCCGCCGGGGCTTCCCGCTGTGCGCGATACTGGGATTGAACCAGTGACCTCTTCCGTGTCAGGGAAGCGCTCTCCCGCTGAGCTAATCGCGCAGGTCACCACCGGGGTGGCTGCTGCTGCGTGCGCGATACTGGGATTGAACCAGTGACCTCTTCCGTGTCAGGGAAGCGCTCTCCCGCTGAGCTAATCGCGCGGGGAATCCTTGCGGATCCGAGTGGACGATACTGGGATTGAACCAGTGACCTCTTCCGTGTCAGGGAAGCGCTCTCCCGCTGAGCTAATCGTCCTTGGAGGTGGAGACGGGATTTGAACCCGTGTAGACGGCTTTGCAGGCCGTTGCCTCGCCTCTCGGCCACTCCACCCGGAGTGCGCGGGGGTGATCACTCCCCACCCCCACATCGAGCGGACGACGAGATTCGAACTCGCGACCCTCACCTTGGCAAGGTGATGCTCTACCAACTGAGCCACGTCCGCCTGTCGTTTCCGGTCCGTTTTGCGTGCCGGGCGACGCAGTGAACTCTAGCGGATTCCAGGGCCAGCACAAAAACGCGTTTACGCAGCGTGCTGCGCCGGTACCCCGGCGAGGCCGCGGACCGGCACCCACCGGGTCCCCTGCGGCCGCCCGGCTGGGCCGCTCCCGGCCGGGTACGGCCGCCCGCTCGCGGTAGCGTCGGGGCGTACGAGGCGAGTGGGAGGACGGCTCCATGAAGATCTGGGTGAACGGCGCGCTGCGCACGGCCGACGAGGCGCGGGTGTCGGTCTTCGACCACGGACTGACCGTGGGCGACGGTGTGTTCGAGACGCTGAAGGCGGTGCACGGCAGGCCCTTCGCGCTCACCAGGCACCTGGAACGGCTGGCGCGCTCCGCGCGGGGCCTCGGGCTGCCGGAGCCCGACCTCGACGAGGTGCGCGCCGCGTGCGCCGCCGTGCTCGACGCCTCGCCGATGCCGCTTGGCCGGCTGCGCGTGACCTACACCGGCGGGCTCTCGCCGCTCGGCTCCGACCGCGGCGCCGACGGCCCCACGCTCGTCGTCGCGCTGGGCGACGCCCACCCCGCGCCCCCGTCGACCGCCGCGATCACGGTGCCGTGGGTGCGCAACGAGCGCGGCGCGCTCTCCGGCCTCAAGACCACCTCGTACGGCGAGAACGTCGTCGCCCTCGCGCGGGCGCACGAGCGGGACGCGTCCGAGGCGCTGTTCGCCAACACCGTGGGGCAGCTGTGCGAGGGCACAGGCTCCAACGTCTTCGTGGTCGTGGACGGCGAGCTGCACACCCCGCCGCTCGCCTCCGGCTGCCTCGCCGGCATCACCCGTGCGCTCGTCGTGGAGTGGACAGGCGCCCGCGAGACCGACCTCCCGATGGACGTGCTCGACCGCGCCGACGAGGTCTTCCTCACCTCAAGCCTGCGCGACGTGCAGGGAGTGCACCGGGTGGACGGCCGGGACCTGGCTCAGGCGCCCGGCCCCGTCACGGCCAAGGCGCTGCAGATCTTCCAGGAGCGCTCGGCCGCCGACCCCGACCCCGCCTGAGCCGCCGGCGCCGCGGCCGCGCGGCGGCGGGATGACGCGCGGCCCTGCGTACGGGTAGAACAGCAGCGATGACCACGACCCTGCGGCCGACCGGGCCGCTCCAGGAGACCCCGGACGGCGTCAGGACCCGCGCCTACCGGGTGTGCGTCAACAGCCGGCCGGTCGGCGCCGTCGAACTCGGCACCGACCCCGCCTTCGGCCCCACCGCAGGCGTGGTCAGGACGCTGAGCATCGAGGAGCCCGACCGGGGCAGGGGCCGCGGCACGGTCGCCGCGCTCGCCGCCGAGGAGGTTCTCAGGGGCTGGGGCTGCCGCCAGGTGCTCGCCTCCGCCCCGGCTGCGGCGGAGTCCGCGGTCGGGCTGCTGCGCGTGCTGGGGTACGCGGAGCGCAGCGTGACGATGGTGAAGGAGACGGCGGGCGAGGCCCCGGAACTGCCGCCAGGCGTCAGCGAACGGGCCATGACGGCAGGGGAGTTCGAGCAGTGGTCGGCCGGCGCCTACGCCCGCTTCGCGGCCGGCTGGGCCGACCGCGGCATGACGGAGGAGCAGGCGCGCCTGCGGGCCGCCGTGAGCCGGCGGCAGAACCTCCCCGACGGCCTGCGCACCCCTGGCACCGCCTTCCGGGTGCTGCTCGCCCGGGGGATCGTGGCCGGCCGGGTCTGGGTCGCCCGGCAGGAGGTCGCGGGACTGCCCGGCGCGTACGTCTACGAGGTCGCGGTCGAAGAGGAGCACCGGGGGCGGGGCCACGGCCGGGCGCTGATGGGGGTGGCCGAGCGGGTCGCGGCCGACTGGGGCGCCGCCCGGCTCGGCCTGCACGTCTTCACGGACAACACGCCGGCGGTGCGGCTCTACGACGCGCTCGGCTACCGCGCCACCGAGCGCCACTTCGTCAAACCGCTGCTCTGAGGGCCGTCGCGCCCCCCGCGGCGCGGCTCAGCCCGCGAGCAGCCGGTCCGCGATCTCCTCGACGCGCTCCCGCACACCGTCCTGGCTCTTGCTCGCGTCCAGCAGGACCCCGCCGATCTCGTACGTGGGGGTGCCGCGCACCCCGATCGCCTTGCCCTCTGCGTGGTCCGCGTCGACGGTGAGGATGTGCCGCCCGTCGATCAGCGCGGTGTCCATCTCGTCCGCGTCGAGGCCCAGCTCCCGCGCCACCTCGACCAGCAGCTCCTCGCCGCGCGCGGCGAGCTCGTCCGTGCGCGCGAGCACGGCGGCCGCGTACGCCCAGCCGCTGCCCTGCACGGCCGCCTCCTCCGCCGCCTGCGCCGCGGCGAAGGAGTGGGCGTGCTTCTCCAGCGGGAAGTGCCGCAGCCGCAGCTCGACGCGGTCCCCGTACGTCCCGCGCAGGGCGTCGAGGTCGCCGAGGGCGCGGAAGCAGTCGGGGCACTGGAGCTCGCACCACACGTCGAGCAGGACGCGGGGCGCGGTCGGGGAGTCGTTCATGGCAGCAGTCTCCCAGGAGGGCGCGCGGCCGCCCAACCGGGACCTCACGACCGCCCAACCGGGACCTGGGGACGACTGCGCCCCCGACTTTCCCCTGAGACCGGCCCCCGGGCCGTGGCCCCGACGGGTGCCCCGGGTGCAGGATGGGAAGGAAGGACGGGAAAGGGAGTTCGAGCCCGGGTGTGCGCGATGCGCGGCCCGGGCCCGTCGCCCGCGTACGGCAGAGCGCCAGGAGGACCGGATGATTGCCGAGACCATTTGCGCCGCGGTGTCGGCCGCGGGGCTGGGGATCGCCGCGGTCACGGCGTACCGCAAGCGGTTCCTCACCGCCGCCAAGACCGCCGCGTACGCCCTGGTGCCGATCGGCCTCGCGATGACCGGTGTGGTCAAGTGGGTGGCGCACACGGCGTTCAGCCCGACGGCCTGGGCCGGGTTCGGGGTCCTCGCGATCGCGGTGGTGCTGTTCCTCGTCACACGGGCCGTCGACCGGCGCCGCGGCACGACGCGCAAGCAGCGCAGGGAGGCCGCGCGGGCCGCGGGGCGCGAGGCGGTCGCCCCTGACGCCTCGGCGCCGTCCCTCGGCGCGGGGGCGGCCCCGGCCGCGCGCACGGCCGCCGCCGCGACCCGTCCGCAGGGGGCGTCGCGCGAGCAGTCCGAGGACTTCAGCGACATCGAGGCGATCCTCAAGAAGCACGGCATCTGACCGGTCCCCGCCCAGGTGGGCGGGGAGCGGGGGCGCACTCCGCGCCCGCATCCGTCACGCGATGATCAAGGTTGCTCAGATAACGGGCGCGCCCCGACGATTTCAGGTGAAGTCCTGGCCGCAGGGGGTCTGTTGGTCGGGAGCACTCGTCGGACTGCGTCATGATCTGTCCGAGATGCTCGATACCTCCGGGGATCAGTCCCCCGCACCGCCGGAACAGTACGTTCCCTCCGAAGAACAGCGCGGCTGTCTCTTCGCACTGTCCCAGCCGCCCCTGATGATCTTCCTGGCCGTGGTCGGCTCGCTCCTCCTCGCCGCGGCCCTCCACGACCTCCTGGTCCTGTGAGCGCCCGCCCCGGGGACCCGTCGCGCCGGTCGCTCCCCTCAGCCCGCAGCCTCCTTGCGGCGGGCCCGGTACGCGGCGACGTGCAGCCGGTTCCCGCACGTGCGGCTGTCGCAGTAGCGGCGCGAGCGGTTGCGGGAGAGGTCGACGAAGGCCCGCCCGCAGTCCGGCGCCTCGCAGCGGCGCAGCCGCTCGTGCTCGCCCGCGACGACGATGAAGGCCAGCGCCATCCCGCAGTCGGCTGTGAGGTGGTCGGCGAGGGAGGCGCCCGGCGCGAAGTAGTGCACGTGCCAGTCGTAGCCGTCGTGGTCGGTGAGCCTCGGCGTGGTGCCTGCGGCGGCGACCAGCTCGTTGATCAGCTTCGCCGCGGTGGCCGCTTCGGGCGCGGCGAACACCTCGGCGAACCGCGCGCGCACCGCGTGCACGGCCGGCAGATCCCCTGGCCCGAGGTCCGTGACGTCGCTGATGGCGTGGTCGTGTGCGAAGGCGGCCAGCGCGCCGACGTCGGCGAGGCCGTCGGCGGGAGGGCCGCCCGGCATGCTGTCCGGCGCCGTGTTCACCAGGTCGACGACGGCGTCGAGGGCGATCCGGGTGTCATGGGGGATCTGCACGGGTTGACTCTAGTCGCCGCCGTCCCCGTCGGCGGGGGCCGCGGCGGCTGTGCGCGGGCCGGAACACGGCGGCGCCGCCGCCACGGTGGCTTCCGCGGCGGCGACGCCGGTCCGGCTCGCTGTCTGCTCCCGCACGCGGCGCCGTCCCCCCGAGTAGGACGGCGTCGCGCGGCTCCCGCCCTGGCTCAGCTCTCGGCCAGGATGTGTGAGAGCTCCGTATCGAGGTCGAAGTGGCGGTGCTCGGTGCCGGGCGGGACCGCGGCATCCGTGCGCTTCAGGAAGGATTCCAGCGCCCGCGCCGGGGCTTCGAGCAGGGCCTCGCCCTCCGGGGAGCTCAGAGCGATGCAGACGACGCCCTGACCGTGGCTGCGGGAAGGCCAGACACGGACGTCGCCGGTGCCGGTGGGCCGGTGCAGCCCCTCGGCGAGCAGGTCGCGGGCGAAGACCCATTCGACCGTCTCTTCGGCTCCGGTGTGGAAGGTGGCGTGCACGGCGTAGGGATCGGCCGTGTCGTACCGCAGGCCCGCCGGTACAGGCAGTGAGGACTCGCTCGACACAACGAGGCGCAAGTGCAGCTCGCAGCTGACCGTGGTGTTCATAAGCGCCAGGGCCTTTCGCTCAGTGTGCGCTCGGGGATTCGCACGTCGGCGAAATCGACATGCCACCTACGGTGCCGTTGTAAACCCCTCTGACCTTTTTGTGCTGCTTGAGGTCACTCGTACGGCCCTGGTGTGTTTTGTCTCATTGGGCCATTCCGGTGAAGGAGAGGTGTCCGGTACGTTGGAGCCCATGGACGCGGAGCGTGACGAAAACGGACTCGGGTCCCGCGCGCCCGGCTTCGTCAAGGCGTCGCGCCCGCTGCATCTGAGCTGGCGGATCGGTGTGTTCGCGGTGGGCCTCGCCGTCGTCGTCGGCGGTGTGATCCTGCTGCCCCTGCCCGGCCCCGGCTGGCTGGTCATCTTCGGCGGCATGGCGCTGTGGGCGACCGAGTTCGTCTGGGCGCAGCGCGTGCTGCGCTGGACGAAACGCACGGTCACCGAGGCGGCACACCGGGCCGCCGACCCGAGGGTCAGACGCCGCAACACCGTCCTCGGCGTCGCGGGCGTCCTGGTCGTCGGTGCGCTGGTCGCGCTGTACGTGGCGCACTTCGGCGCCGTCATGCCCTGGTCGATCGGCGGGTGACGCGTGGCGGACCGGGGCCGCCCGGCTGCTCGCGCGTCCGCCTGCCCTGGGGGCGCTCTCCCGGGGCCGGTCCTGGCCGTGTGGTGGCGTTACTGGTCGCGGTACATCTCGGCGACGAGGAAGGCCAGGTCGAGGGATTGGCTGCGGTTGAGTCTGGGGTCGCAGGCGGTC
>NZ_JBEYWC010000043.1:0-57697 GCF_040704505.1 Streptomyces sp. NPDC047002 | reverse complement strand
GGTGGGAGATGCCGGGCGTCACGTACAGGCCGAACTTCAGGCCGAGGGAGTGCACGCGCGGGCCGGGGACGCCGCCCGCGCACACCGGCGGGGTCAGGCCGCCGGCTTCGCCGGGGCCGCCGAGGTCAGTCCGGGAGGCGCAGCGGCCAGCGCCGAGCGGATCGCGTCGATCAGGGCGAGCGCCGACTCCTCGGTCAGCTCCACGGCCACCCGCGACGAGGGGCCCTGCGACGGGTTGAGGAAGTCGATGTTGACGGTGTGCTCGTAGGGGGCGTGCTGCGGGTGGTCCACGTAGACCATCGCCTCGGTGAGCGCGAAGTAGCCGCCCGCGCCCTTGCCGCTGCCGTCGATCGCGAACTTCTCGGTGAGGTACGTGCACATCAGAGGTGCTCCCCGTAGAAGCGGAGGATCTTCTGCCAGCCGTCCATCGCGGCCTGCGGCCGGTAGCTCGGCCGGTCGACGGCGAAGAACGCGTGCCCCGCGTCGTCGTAGCGGTGGAACTCGTAGGGCTTGCCCTGCGCCTTGAGCTCCTCCTCCAACTCGTCGACGTGCTCGGGCGAGGGGTACTGGTCGTCGTTCCCGAACAGGCCGAGCAGCGGGCCGCGCAGGTCCTTGACCCGGTCCTTGAGCGGCGAGACCTGGAGCGGGAAGCCCTCGGGCGGCGTGCCGGTGACGAAGGCGCCGTAGCAGTCGACGCCCGCCTGCACGTCGACGCCGGCGAGCGCGAGGAACGACTGGCGCCCGCCGGAGCAGTAGCCGATCGTGCCGACCCTGCCGTTGGACGACGGCAGGCCGCGCAGATAGGCGGCGGCACCCGCCACGTCGCCGACGAGCCGCTCGTCGGGCACGCCGCCGGCGGCCCGCGAGGCGGCGGCCGCGTCGTCCGGCTCGGCACCGGGCGCCTCGCGGCTGTACAGGTTGGGGCACACGGCGGCGAAGCCCTCGGCCGCGAACCGCCGGACGATCTCCTTGGTGGGAGCGTCGTACCCGGGCATGTGGTGGATCACCACGACACCGCCGAACGGTCCGGCGGCCATCGGACGGGCGGAGTACGCCTCGATGGTGTCCCCGCCGTGACCGGTGATGCTGATGGTCTCGGCCAGCACTGCGTCGTACATCGAAGTCCCTTCAGTGCGGATTGCTGGCTCGTACACTAAGCCTCTTCCCCCGGCCCCCCGGCACCGGCCCGCGCTGCCCGCAGGGCCCCCTTCAGGCGGCCGCAGCCCGCCGCGGGAGACGGTGAGATGTCAATACGGCAACACCGCCCCGCTGCGGGTGAACCTGTGGTGTGATGCGCGTAGATACAGGGTGGACATGACATGTCCACCAGAGGGGAGAAGCACCTTCATGCGCACGTTCCACCAGGCCGCGGCCGCCACGGTCGCGGCCGGCGCGCTCGCCGCCGGCATCCTCTACGGGACCGGCGTCGCGGGCGCCGACAGCGGGCACCACGGGCACGCCGGCTCGGAACCGGAGAACATCGGCCTGCTCACCGGCCAGATAGACGACTACTACGGCGCGACCCAGGCCGCCGACGGCACCTGGCACGCCTCGGCCGACAGCCCCTACGCCCGCGACCTCGCCCGGGTCGAGGCCCGCGCGGAGCACGACATCGCCCGCGCGAGCGCTGCCCGCCACGGCGGGCAGCACGGCAGGCCGGCCATCGTGCTCGACGTCGACGACACCGCCCTGCTCAGCTTCACCTACGAGCGCGACACCCACTACGTCTACTCGGACGCCACCTGGAACGCCTTCGTCTCCAAGGCCGACCGGCCGGCCGTCTACGGCATGCCGAAGCTGGTCTCGTACGCCAAGAAGCACGGCGTCACCGTCTTCTTCCTCACCGGCCTCGCCGAGGAGCTGCGCGACCCCGCGGTGAAGAACCTCCGTGCGGCGGGCTACGACACCGCGCTGGACAAGGCCCACTTCTTCACCAAGGACAAGGCCCACCCACCCGCCTACCTCGCCGACTGCGCCACCGCCGCGGCCTGGAACTGCTCCACGGTCGAGTTCAAGGCCGGCACCCGCGCCCACATCGAGGCGGGCGGCTACGACATCGTCGGCAACATCGGCGACCAGCAGTCCGACCTGACGGGCGGTCACGCCGACCACGCGTACAAGCTGCCGAACCCGACCTACTTCGTCGAGTGACGCGCCCCCGGCGGCGGCGGCGCGGGACGCGGGAGCTGCGTCAGCGCGCCGCTGCCGGGGCCGACGACGGGCCCGCTGCGGCGGCACGGCGCACGGCGCGCGGCGTGGGCAGGGACACGGGTGCGGGCGGCTCGGCCTCCCGCACCACCGCGGAGGCGGCCCTGAGCGCTGCTGCGGCGGCGACCCGCTCGCGGAACCCGGGAACGCTGGGTTCCATGTCCTCGGACGCGGTACCGCCTGAGAGCATCATGGGCTGGGGTCCCCTTCCCCTAGGAGCGCCGGCGCGCACGCGTCGGCTTGTGCCCGCCTACCCCCTCAGCGCCGCTTCACCCCTGACATGTTGGCGCACCTGCTCGGGGGAGAGGTAGGAGTCGGTGTACTCGAAGTCGCGGAGGGTGGCGCGCTTCTGCGACTGGAAGCCCGTGCGGACGAAGTCGTCGCCCGCCACCGCGTTGAGCATCCAGTTGGTGAACACGCGCGTCTTGGCGACATTGGTGCGCAGCGCCTGCCAGTGGTAACCGCGCGCCACCGCCTGGGCCGGCATGCCGCGCAGCTCGATGCCGAGCGGCTTCGAGACGGCGTCCCGCCCGCCGAGGTCCACGACCAGACCCAGGTCCTTGTGCTCATAGGGGCGCAGCGGCTCGCGCCGCAGCGAGGCGACGATGTTCGCCGCGACCTTGCGGCCCTGGCGCATCGCGTGCTGCGCGGTCGGCGGGCAGACGGCGCCCTCGCCCGCCGCCAGGTCGGGCACGGCCGCGGCGTCGCCCAGCGCGAACACCCCGTCGATCCCGGGCACGGTCATCTCCGGGGTCACCACGAGGCGGCCCTTGGCGGTCTCGGTGCCGAGCGTCGCCATCAGCGGGCTCGCCGCCACGCCCGCCGTCCAGATCAGGGTCCTCGACGGCACCACGCGCCCGTCGGTGAACGTGACCTCCTCGGGCGCCGCCTTGGCGACGGACACCCCGAGCGACACCTCGATGCCCCGCCCGCGCAGGATCTCCAGCGCGCTGCGGCCGAGCTTGTCGCCCAGCTCCGGCATGAGCTTCGGCGCGATGTCGATGAGGTGCCACTTGATGAGCTTCGGGTCGAGGCGCGGATAGCGCCGTGCCGCGTTCGTCGTCAGGCGCTGGAGGCAGGCGGCCGTCTCGGTGCCCGCGTAGCCGCCGCCGACCACCACGAACTGGAGCCGCGAGGCGCGCTCCGCCTCGTCCTGGCTGGCGTCGGCGAGGTCCAGCTGGGCGATGACGTGGTCGCGGATGTACGCGGCCTCGGCCAGCGTCTTCAGGCCGCGCGCGTGCTCCACCAGGCCGGGGATGTCGAACGTCCTGGTGATGCTGCCGGGCGTGAGGACCAGGTAGTCGTACGGCTCGTCGACGGTCTCGCCGGTGATCTTGCGGACGACGCAGACCTTCGCCTCGTGGTCCACGCCGATGGCGCCGCCGGGGATGATCCGGGTGCGGTGCCTCCTGCTGCGGCGCAGCGACACGGCGACCGACTGGGGGGTGAGCACGCCGGAGGCGACCTGGGGGAGCAGCGGCAGGTAGAGCTGGTAGGAGAAGGGGGCCACGAGGGCCACGTCCGCCTCGCCGGGGGCGAGACTGCGTTCGAGACGGCGTACGCACTCGACACCGGCGAAGCCGGCGCCCACCACGAGGATCTTCGGTCGTGCCACGGTGTCGGTCCCTTCTCAGTACTGCGCGGTCGTCACTCGACTGCCCCCTGATCCCGGTCCATCACCCCCATCTTCGCGAGGCTTTTCCCGGGCCGCCACACCGTCGGCGCGCCCGGGAGAGCACGGCGGGCCGGGGGCGGCGCCGGCGAGGGCGCGTCCCCGGCCAGGTCAGGCGCCGGTCACGGAGGTGAGGTGGGCGAAGACGACCACGTTGGCCGAGTAGCCCTTCGCGGGGTCGAACTGTCCGCCGCAGGTGAGCAGCCGCAGTTCGGGCCGCCCCGTGTCCCCGTACACCTTCTTGTCGGGGAAGCCGCCGCGGCCGTAGGTGTGCACCGCGTCGACGGTGAACACGGCGGTCCTGCGGTCCTGCCGGGTGACCTTCACCGCGTCGCCCGGGTGGAGGGCGTTGAGGTTGAGGAAGATGGCGGGGCCCGTCCTCGTGTCGCGGTGGCCCACGATCACCGAGGTCCCCTGCTCGCCGGGGGACGGGCCCCCGGCGTACCAGCCGACCAGGTGGGGGCGGCTCATCGGAGGGGTGCCGAGCCTGCCGTGGGCGTCGAGCCGCAGCCGCATCACCGGCGCCTCGATCACGATGCGGGGGACGGCGAGCTTGACCGGCGCGGAGGCCGGCAGCGGCGCGTGGGACGCGACGGGGGCCGGCCGCCCCGCCCCGCCGCCGGCCCCGTCGGACGCGGCGACGGCGACCTGGGAGCCGTCGTCGGGCCCTCCGCACGCCCGCACCACACCGAACAGCAGCGTGGCCGTCACGCTCAGGGTGAGCGTCAGGCGGACGGCGCGGCTCGGGCCGCGGCGACGGCGACGGCGGCGGGGCGGCGGCCGGTGGGCCACCGGCCTGGGGCGCGGGCGGGCGTGCGGGTGCGGTCGGGGACCGGGCCTCGGCGTGTTACGCGACGCCATGGACGCGACGGCGGGCCCTGCGCACGAAGACCAGTCCCGCGGTCGCGACGGCGCCCGAGACGAGCAGTGGCGCGGCCACGGACGAGCCGCCGTCGCCGCCGTCGGTCGGGGGCACACCGCCGCCGCCCGCGTGCACCGCGCCCTGCGGCTTGTTGTCCGAGGCGCCGCAGTTCACCTTGAACTTCTTCTGCTTGGGCACACCGCCGGGGAAGGTCCAGGCGAGCGTGTACGTGCCGTTCGGCAGCGACAGCGTGCCGGTGGCGCCCTTGCCTTGCTTGAGCGTCAACTGCCCCGTGAGAGTGGGCTTGTTGGGGGCCTTGGGCAGCGGGGTGACGGTCCACGTCAGGGAGGTGAGCGTCTGGAAGTTGGCCCCGGACAGGGTGAACGAGCAGACCTGCGGGGCGTCGCTGGTGTTGGACGCGGGGACACCGGCCGGGTGGACCTTGAGGTCGCCGCTGTCGCCGGGGGCGGCGACGGCGGTGGAGGCACACAGCAGGGTCGTGCCGGTGAGGGCCGCGGCGGCCAGGGCCACCGCGCCCGCGCGGGGACGACGAAGGCGGGGAGATGCCGAGAGGGACATGCGAGGCTCCTTCAAGCCGTGTGATTGTCATACGGATCGGCCGAACGTCCCACTAGATGTCATGGTTGCGGGGCGAAAATATGAAGAAACTCTGAGGGGCCGTGACATCTCACCCGGACGGCCCAGCCGCCGCACCGCCGACCCGCGGCCGCCCCCGTGGCGCTGACCCGGACCGGAGACGCGGCGGGCTATGTTCGCTGCGGATCAGCTGCCCCGGCCCGGCAGGCCGGGCCGGCGACCCCAAGGGACACGATGAAACGCCAGCTCCGTCGTCGCGCCGCCCTCTCCCACTCCCTCGCCCTGCTGCTGCCGCTCGTCGCGGGCGCACTCGCCCCGCTCGCCGCCGCCGCCCCCGCCGCACGCGCGGCCGGCGGCCCCTGCGGCCCCAGCGTGCCGTACCGCTCCGGCACCTCGGGCTACCACACCTTCCGCATCCCTGCCGCCGTCGCCGTTCCCGGCGGCACCCTCCTCGCCTTCGCCGAGGGCCGCCGCGACTCGGCCGCCGACGACGGCGACATCGACATCGTCCTGCGCCGCTCCACCGACGGCGGCTGCACCTGGGGCCCGCTCCAGGTCGTCGCCGACGCGGGCGGCGGCACCGCGGGCAACCCGGCGCCGGTCGTCGACCCCGCCACCGGAGACGTCGTGCTGCTGTCCTGCGGCACCGTCGGCGGCGCCACCGAGGACGAGATCGTCGACGGCGCGGTCAGCCCCGCGGTCCGGCGCGTCTACGTCCAGCGCTCCACCGACGACGGGGCCACCTGGTCGCCGCGGCGTGACATCACGGCGGACGTCAAACGCCCCGGCTGGAACTGGTACGCCACGGGACCGGGACACGCCGTGGCGCTGCGCGGCGGCCCGCACCCGGGGCGGCTCCTCGTGCCCGCCAACCACTCGCTGGCCTCGGACGGCAGCAGCGGCGGCCACGCCCTCTACAGCGACGACGGCGGCGCCACCTGGCACATCGGCTACGTCGCCGACGAGCCGGGCACCGTCAACGAGAGCACCCTCACCGAACTCGCCGACGGCACCGTCTACGTCAACGCCCGCGACATGGGAGGACGCGCGGCCGCCCGCGACAGCGCGTACAGCACCGACGGCGGCGAGAGCCTCGCCGTGCCGTTCACCGCGCAGCCCGACCTGGCGGGGCCCCAGGTGCAGGGCAGCGTGCTGCGCGCCGCCGACGGGCGGTTGCTGTTCTCCGGGCCTGCCGATCCGGCGTCGAGGCGCCGTATGCAGGTGCGCACCAGCGCGGACGGCGGCAGGACCTGGCGGCCGCTGTGGACCGTGTCGGACGACCCCGCGGGCTACTCCGACCTGGTGCAGCGGACCCCGTCCGAGGTCGGCCTGCTCTACGAGACCGGCACGGCCGACTCGCGGGAGACCATCACCTACCGCCCGCTGCCCGCCTGAGCCGAACCGCGCGCTCAGGCAGGCGGCACGTACCGCAGGCGGTGCAGCAGCCCCGCGTCCTCGAAGCCGAGGGCCCGGTACATCCCTGCAGCCCCCGGCTCGGCGCCGAGGACCGCGCGCGGCGCGCCCCGCTCGCGCGCGGCCGCCAGCGCGGCCCGCGCCGCCGCCGTGCCGAAGCCCCGGCCGCGCGCGCCCGGCACGGTCGCCACGTTGTACAGGCCCGCCACCCCGCCGTGCAGGAACGCCGAAGCCACCGCGACCGGCACGCCCGCAGCGCGCACCACCACGTGCTGCATCGGCGCGTCCTCGGTGAGCGGCAGCGACGCGAGGACGCGGTGGAAGAACCGGGCGGCGGCGGGCCGGGTCCCGTACGCGGCGCCGTGCACGGCCGTGAAGTCACCGAGGCCGTCGGCCGAGCGCACCGGCCGGGTCTCGGCCGCCGTCCCCGCGCGGCCCCGCGGCTCCTGCCCGGCGAGCGGCGCCGCCATCATCCGCACCGGGGCGAGCGCGCGGAACCCCAGCGCCGCGAGATGCGCGGCCAGCCCGGACGGGCGGGCCGAGGGGCCGATCCACCAGTCCTGGGCCCGGCCGGGCACCGCGGTGCGGCGGCGGACGTCCCGCACGCGCTCCGCGAGCCCCTCCGGCGCGAAGTCGGGTGCGAAGACCGTGTTGAAGGGGCGCGCGTCCGTGTCGGCGCTCACCGACCAGCAGTCCACTGCCACATCCAGGCGCACCAGCGGGGAGGCGCCGTGGTGGCTGAGATAGGCGTACGGGTTGGCCTCGATGCGCACGTCAGCGCACCGCCACCAGCACGCAGCTGTTGCCGACCTGCCACACCGGGCCCGCCTGCGCGAAGCCCGCGGCCCGCAGCATCGCCGCGTGGCGGTTGAGCGTGAGACCGTTGTCGCCGGTGCCGCGGCCGTCCGCGCGCCGGCCCTCGGTGCGGCCGCCGGCGGCCGGCGCACCGTGGCGCCGCCTGCGCTCCGCGAACAGGGCGGTGAGCTCGGGGTCCCGCTCGGCCGCCGCCCACCAGGACTCCCAGTCCTCATGGGCGAACGCCCGCTGCCGCCGCGCCCGCCTGCGCCCGACGTGCACGGCGATGTCGGCGGCGTCCTCTGGCATCAGATGGTCGGCGTTGACCAGGACGCCGCCGGGCCGCAGTATCCCGGCGAGCTGCGCGTAGACGCGCTGGAGCCGGTGGCCCGGCAGGTAGTGCAGCGCCGTCGTGGAGACGGCCGCGTCGAGCGGCCCGCCGACGCCGAGCGCCGCCGTCCAGTCCGCGGCGCCGATCTCCGCCTCCACGTACCGCACCCGGCCCGCCGCACCCGCGGAACCCGCGTGGGCGCGCGCCAGTTCGAGCAGGACCGGGTCCATGTCCACGGCGACGATCCGTGCCCGCGGCAGCCGCCTGGCCAGCCGCACCGCGAGCGACCCGGGACCGCAGCCCAGGTCCACCACCACGGGGCTCCGCCGCCCTGCGGCCACGTGCTCGACCACGTCGGCGACCACCGTGAACCGCTCCTCGCGGTCGATCGCGTACCGCTGCTGCTGCCGCTCCCAGCGCTCCACCCACCGCGCCGCCGTGGTCGTGCTCAGGCCCATCGCGCTCGGTCACCTCTCGTTCTCGAATCCCGCGTCCCGGGGAGGTGACAGAAATCTACACTCGAAAACGGTTTTCATCTGCATCGGCCTCCGCGGCGGGCCGCCGGGCGCGCGGACACTCCGCGCGCCCGGCCGGGGGAGTCACAGTGTGTCAAGGACCGCGAGGAGCCGGTCGATCTCCTCCGGCGTGTTGTACACGTGCAGGCTCACCCGGACCGAGGCGCGCGGCTCGCCGTCCCGGGCCTGGCAGTGCCCGTCGGAGCGGACCATGAAGCCGTGGCTGTAGAGGATGAAGCCCAGGTCCGCCGCGTCGATCCGGTCGTGACGCAGCGTGACCAGCGCACGCCGCCGCTGCACCCGGCTCTCCGCGGCGAGGCTGAGCGCGCAGCCGAGCACCTCGTACGGCCGCATCCGGTCGAGGCCGTCCGTGAGCCGGGCCGCGAGCCCCACCGTCCACTCCTCGATCCGCTCCACTCCCGCGGCGTCCAGCCAGTCGACGGCCGCCTCCAGGCTCGCGATGCCCACCGTGTTCGGCGTCCCGGCCCAGCCGCCCGGCGCGAAGGCGGGGCCGCGCAGGCCACGCGACCACACCCCGCCCGTGCCGGGCAGCGCCAGCGCCTTGTGCCCGGAGAAGACCGCGAAGTCCACGTCGAGCGCGGCCAGGTCCACCGGCACGTGTCCGACGCTCTGCGCCGCGTCCAGGCAGATCACCGCGTCGGGACCCACCGCGCGGCGGATCCGGTGCACGTTCATGTCGCCGCCGTACACGTGGTGCACGTGCGTCGCCGCCACGAACCGGGTGCGCGGCCCCACGAGCCCCGCGAGGGCCTCGGCGTCGTAGTCCCGCGACCCCGCCTGGTACGGCATCTCCCGCACCGCGATCCGCACCCCCTGGCGGGCCAGTAGGTCCCGCGCCTCCAGCCACGGCAGCGCGTTGGCCTCGTGGTCGCCGAACGGGACCACGATCTCGTCGCCGTCCGCGAGGAACCGCGGCAGCCAGTCGAGGGCCACCGCCCGCAGCCCCTCGCTCGTGCCGCTGGTGAAGTGCACCCGCGACCGCTCCGGCGCCGGATCGCCGAGGAACATCTTCACCCGCTCGCGCACCCGCTCCACCATGGCCGTCGTCGCGTTCGCCCACGGGTACGTGCCCCGGCCCGCGTTGGCGTTCGACTCCGTGACGTACGCCCTGGCCGCCGCCAGCACCGCCGCGGGCTTCTGCGCCGTCGCGGCGCTGTCCAGGTACGCGAGGCCGGGGTGCGCCGTGATGATCGGGAACTGCGCCCGCAACGGCTCCTGCCACGCCCGCAGATGATCGGGGAAGAGGCCCACCGCCCGTCACTCCCTGACCAGTTCGCCGCCGCCGTCCCGCCAGGCGACGATCCCGCCCGCGAGGCTGCGCACGTCCGGATGGCCGAGCCGCGTCAGCAGCGCCGCATACCCGGCCGACCGCTCGCCCACGGGGCACGCGAGCAGCACCGGGCGGCTCTTGCTGAACGGCAGCCCGTCCCGCACCAGTTCCTCGAACAGCTCGTCCACGATGTTCACCGAGCCCTCGATGTGGAGCGCCGCATACGCGAACGGGCTGCGCAGGTCCACCACGAGCGGGTCCTCCGCCGCGATCCACCGCCGCGCCTCGGCCACGTCGAGCGACACCGCCTTCGCCACCTCGCCGTCGGAGAGCGCGGCCACCGAAGCGCCCCGGGCCTCGGCCCCGAACAGGTCGGGCCGCCGCTTGCGCACGTACCCCAGATAGCTCTCGATCCGGTCGCACACGATGAACACCGCTGTCGCGCGCCGGCCCGACGCCGTCAACTCGGCATCGTAGGGGCGCAGATGGCGCACCGCCCCGAAGTACGCGGCGCCGCCGGTCGGCCCGGAGAGCACCCCGCACCTGCGGGCCAGCGCGAGCATCCCCTCGATGGCCTCGCCCGAGGTCACCGCGTCGATGCGCCCGTACACACCGGGGTCGAACAGCCCCACCTCCTGCACCTCGTCGATGGTGCGGATGCCGGGTACGAAGTCCGACTTGTGCGCGACCAGGCCCACCACCTCGACGTCCGGGTTGTGCGCGCGCAGCACCCGCGCCACCCCGGACGACGAGCCCGCGGTCCCCACGCACGCGACGAAGAAGTCCGGCGCGCGCCCGTCCAGGTCGCGCACGATCTCCGGGCCCGTGCCGGCCGCGTGCGCGTCCGCGTTGCGCGCGTTGAAGTACTGGTCCGTGTGGAGGTAGGCGCTGCCCGGCCGGGACAGCTCCTGGTGGAAGCGGGTCAGCGGATCCTCGGTGTCCATGGGGTCGAGGCACTCGCTGCGCCCCGGCAGCTCCTCGATCTCCGCGCCGAGAAGGAGCAGCAGCTCCTTGATCTCCGGCACCTTCATCCGATTGGTGACGCTCTTGAAGCCGAGGCCGTGCATCCCGGCGATCAGCGCGAGCGCCTTGGCGGTGTTGCCGCTCGACAGCTCCACCAGCATGCTGCCGCGCGCCACCGCGTCGGGCAGCCCGGGGCGCGCCATGTTCCAGGCGGCCCGGTCCTTCACCGAACCGAAGGGGTTGAGCAGTTCGAGCTTCGCGTACAGGTCGACCGAGGCGAGACCGTGCACGGCCGGGTCGATGCGCAACAGGGGCGTGTCGCCGATGATGTCCGTGACGCTGTCGTATCTCATGCCCTCGCCTCTTCCCGCGGGTCGGATCCGGCGCCGGGGGCCGGGGCGGCGACCTCCGGCGGCCGGGGGTGGGTGTCGAGCGGCCAGTAGTGGGTGTCGAGGCGCCACCGCCAGGCGCCCTCGGCGCCCGGGTCCTGCTCGACGGCCACCTTCCGTGCCCTGGGCCGCCGTTGCGCCTCGTGGGCGCCGAAGTCCATGCAGTAGGCGGCGGTGTTGGCGAAGCACAGCAGATCACCGGGGGAGGGGAGGTGGGGCAGGGCCACCAGCCGCTTCGTGATGAGGTCGGACTCCAGGCACAGGTTGCCGAAGAGATAGGCCCCGACCGGCCCCCGCGCGCCCTGCTCTGCCCCGCCGCGCGGCACGAGGAGCGGGTCCACCAGGATGCCGTGGTCCTCCAACGGGCAGTCGCCCGCGTTGAGATCGAGCCGAACGGCCCAGGCGCCGCCGTCCTCCTCCGCGTCCCAGCGCCGCACTTCGAGCACCCGAGCCAGCGTCACACCGCACTGGTCCGCGAGGGCCCTGCCCGGCTCCGCGTACAGGTCGTAGAGGTTCTCGAGCAGCAGGGTCGACAGCGTCCGGCCGAGCGAGGGCGCCCGCATGGAGAGCAGCTCGTCCAGGTAGGCAGGCCCCGTCACCTCGCGGTACCCCGGGTACAGGGACAGGCCCCCGGCCAGGGTGCCGCCCTCGCTGCGCAGGCCGTACCCGTGGTTCCCCCAGGTCAGCGGCGGACGGTCGGCCAGCACCGCGCGGATCAGCTCCGTCGTGTACGACTCCCACTGCCCGGCGTCGGCCAGATAGCTGACGCCGAACCCGCCGCCGATGTCGACCACCCGGGGCCGCAGCCCCCGCGCCCTGCAGGCGTCCATGGCCTTCACGCAGCCCTCCAGTGCGAGGGCCTTCTCGTCGAGGCTGACGGTGTCCAGGTGGTAGCCGACCCCGAGCAGCTCCACGGCGTCACCGCAGCGCTCCACCGCGTCGAGCAGCGCAGGCAGCCCGGCCACCGGTGTGCCGAATCTGCTGCGCCGGGTCAGCCGCCTCACCCCGGAGGAGGGGAAGCCGGAAAGGCGCAGCAGCACCCGCACCGGCCGCAGGGCGTGGGCCCGCACGAGGGCGGCCAGCGCTTCGAGCTCCTCCTGGCCGTCCACGTGGAACGTCACGCCGACGCGGGCCCCGAGCCACCGGAACGCGGGGTCCTTCGGCCCGGTCGCCGCGATGCGCTCAGCGGTGAAGCCGCAGGCCAGCGCGTGCTGCAACTCCTCGACCGACGCCACGTCCACCGACGAGCCGGTCGCCGAGAGCCGCCGCAGCAGCGCGCTCGACGCGGACGCCTTGTGGGCGAAGAAGACCCCGCCCCCGAGCCGGTGGCGGCGCAGCACGGCGTCGAAGCGCGCCGCGTTCTCGGCGATCTGCTCGGGCAGCACGGCGTTGAGCGGTGTGCCGAGCCCGTCGGCGAGCGCGTGCAGGAACGGTGCCGCCCGGGTCAGCGACGCGGCGCGCGGCGCGAGCGCGGGCCGTAGACGGAGCGGATTCGGCTGGTTCTGCGGGCCCCCCACGGCGTACTGACCTCCTGGCTGTGCGGCTGTTCACCACTCGTGATCGGCTGTGTGCCCGATGCAGCCTTTCCAGCGCGCCACGCCTTCATGCAATGAAAACCGTAATCATTCGCTCTGGTGGGAGCGGGTCCCGCGCCGGGACCCGCGCCGGAGGCGCGGCCCGGGGGGCGCTCGGCAGCTGGCATGATCGGAGGCATGGTGGAACGTGTGGTCGCCGCGTGCGACGGGGCATCGAAGGGCAATCCAGGACCGGCGGCGTGGGGCTGGGTCGTGGCCGACGCCGAGGGCAGGCCGGAGCGCTGGGAGGCGGGGCCGCTCGGCACCGCCACCAACAACGTCGCGGAACTGACCGCGCTCGAACAGCTGTTGACCGCCACCGACCCCGCCGTGCCGCTCGAGGTCCGGATGGACTCCCAGTACGCCATGAAGGCCGTCACCGAGTGGCTGCCCGGCTGGAAGCGCAAGGGCTGGAAGACGGCGGCGGGCAAGCCCGTCGCCAACAGGGAGCTGGTCCAGCGCATCGACGACCTGCTGGCGGGCCGCCCCGTCGAGTTCCGCTACGTCCCCGCCCACCAGGTCGGCGGCGACCCGCTCAACGACTTCGCCGACCGCGCGGCCAGCATGGTCGCCCAGCGGCAGGAGGCGGCGGGCAGCGCGTACGGCTCCGATGCCCCGCCGCCGAGCGCGACGGGCGAGGGCTCGGCCGCCGCTGGCCGTGCCCGCCGCACCGGCACCGGTCAGGGGGCCGCGCCCCGCAAGCGCACCGGCTCGGGGGCGGGACGCACCCTCAAGGCCAAGTTCCCCGGCCGCTGCCGCTGCGGCCGCCCCTACGCGGCGGGCGAGGAGATCGCGAAGAACGACGACGGCTGGGGGCATCCGGCCTGCCGTACCGCGACCGCCTGACCGGCTAGGGTTCAGGGGCAGGAGCCAGCGGTACGCGGAGGTGGCAATGCCGGAGCTGTTCGACGTGGTCGACGCGCTGATCGAAAACCACGCCCCGCTCCCGCCCCCGGCCGAGCGCAAGCGGCTCCGCGAGGCGCACGGCCTGAGCCAGGAGCAGGTGGCGAAGGCCCTGCGGGTCCGGCGCGCCACCGTGATGTCCTGGGAGAACGGCAAGACGGAGCCGCGCTCCCCGCAGCGCGAGGCGTACGCCCGCCTCCTGTCCAAACTCGCGGAACGCTACCCCGCGCCCGGCTCTGACGACGCTGCGGCCGCTGCCGCCCCGGGGGCCGCACCCGCGGCCGACGTCGTCTCCGGCGGCGCCGCGGCCACGGATGCCCCGGAGCCCTCACCGGCGGCCGGCCGCGCCTCATCCGCCGCCCCCGCCCCGGGGATCGCACCGGCGGCCGACGCGGTCTCGTCGGCCGCCTCCGCGCCGGAGGCCCCGAAGCCGGACGCCTCCCGGGTGCCGGGCCCCGCCGCCGAGCCGGGCACGGTGCCCGCTGCCCAGCCCCAGCCGGGGGACGCTTCGGCCCCACAGGCCCCACAGGCCCCACAGGCAACGCCTGCCCCACAGCCCCCGCGGCCCGCCGCACAGCGGCGTGGCCGTGCGGTCGCGAGCGGGCGCGCGGCCGGGGCGGACGGCGCCGATCCGCGCTTCGCGCACGGGCCGCTCGCCGTGCTCGACGGCGCGGGGGCCGCGTACTGCGCGGACGGCCTCGTCCTCGACTGCCCGGACCGCGACCTGCCCTCCCTCATCTCCTGGGCCCTGACCGACGCACACCTCGGCGCGCCACGCCTGCACCGGTCGGGCAAGGACGCGGACCCGCTCCTGGTGCTCACCGCGCCCGCGGCGGCCCGTCTTGGCCTGCCCGACGAGCTCGCTGACCGGCGCGCCCTGCGCCTGCCCGAGTCCCACCCCGTGGTCAAGGCGCTCGGCCGCGCCGACTGGCGGCTCACCCGGCGCGGCTTCGGCCCCTGGGCCCGCGTCTACCGGCCCGCAGAGGGCGGCCGCCGCCGCAGCGTCCAGCTCGCGGTGCTCCCGTGGGACGCGCTCGACACCCGCGCCTGGCGCGGCGCGGCCGACCTCCCGCCGGCCGAACTGGCCGCCGCCCTCGGCACGTACGCCTCCCGGGTGCTCACCCCCTGCGGATCCGCCGCCGTCACGGGGCTCGAACTGATGACGGCGCTGCGCCCGCCGACACGCGCCGTCAGGGACCCCTCCGGCGGCTGGGTGTCAGGGCCGCAGCCCGGTTCGCTGACCGAGGCCGTCGCGTGTGCGCCGCCCGAGGCGCCCGACGGCCACCCCGTCCTCGCGTCCCTGTACCCGCCGTTCCACCAGCGCACCCCCGACCAGGTCCTGGACGAGGAGGCGTACCAGTGGTCGCGCCCGCTCACCGACGCCGAGTGCATGAAGCGGTACCTCGTCGGCATCGACGTCAACATGGCGTTCGCCGCCGCAGCGAACCGGCTCAACGTCGGCCTCGGCGGCCCCGAGCACGTCACCGCCCCGGACTTCGACCCTGCCCTGCCCGGCAGTTGGCTGGTCGACCTCTCGCACATCGAGTTCGACCCGCGGCTCCCGAGCCCGTTCACGCCGCACGGCGGCACGCCCGAGGGTCCCGCCTGGTACGCCACCCCGACCGTCGCGTACGCCGTCGAACTCGGCCACCGCGTCGCGCCCGCAGAGGCGTACGTACGGCGCGAGAGCGGCCCCTACCTGGACGCCTGGTACACGCGGCTGCGCGACGCCTACCTCGCCACCATGGCGGAGCTCGGCGTCGACCGGGGCATGGCACCCGCCGAGTTCCTCGACGCGATGGCCGCGCGCGAGGACGCCGACCCGGTGGCCGGCGCGGTCCTCTCCGCGATCAAGGCGACCGTCAAGGGCGGCATCGGCAAGCTGCGCGAACGCCCCAGGGGCGGCGGCTGGCGCCCCGGCGAGCCCTGGCCCGCGCTCGCCCGGCCCACCTGGCGCCCGGACATCCGCGCCGCCGTGATCTCCGCGGCCCGCGTCAACATGCACCGCAAGATGCTCAACCTCGCGAACACGGCGGGCCTCTACCCCGTGGCCATCCTGTCCGACTGCGCCGTCTACCCGTCGGACGGGCCCTCGCCGCTCGACGTGCTGCCGTACACCCCCGAAGGCAAGCCGCTGCCCGGCGGCTTCCGTATCGGCGTCTCGCCCGGGATGGTCAAGCACGAGGGCACCCGCACCACCCTGTGGGCCGAGGGGCTGATCGAGGAGCACGGGCCCGCTCTCAACGTCGCGCGCCACATCAGGTCCGGCCTGGTGAGCGGCGAGGACGACGGGCGGTAGGGGCACATCGATGGGAATCGTCTCGGACAGCCTCGACAGGGCGGCGGCCGCGAACTTCACCCGGCCGCTGCCCAAGTCGGCACAGGCGCAGATGAGGTTTCTGGTACGCGCCGAGAAGGGCACCCGCGCGGTCGCCCGGCTGCTCGGCGTCTCGCAGCGGACCGTCGAGCGGTACGTACGAGGGCAGTTGAAGCGCCCCCGCAAGGATCTCGCGGACCGGCTGGCCGCCGAGGTGCGGCGCCGCTGGCAGCCCCGCGTCCGGGACCGTGCGCGCCGCCAGGCCGCGTCGCAGACCGGCATCGTCATCGAGACCCGCGCCCGCTTCGGCTTCACCGCAGCCCCCGGCACGACGGACGACGCCCGCGTCCGCCAGATCACCCAGGCGCTGCCCCCCGCCTACGCGTCCCGCCTCTTCGAGGCCGAGCGCACGGGCGCCACGGAGCAGCAGCTGCGCGACATCGCGGCGGAGGGCCTCCAGGAGGTCTACTTCAGAGACAACGGCCGCCGGGCCGACGGCCTCCTGGTCGAGTTCACCGACATCGACTACCTGGAACTCGACTACTGACCGCCCTCTGCTGTCCGTCCTCCGGAATCACGTCGGGCGAGGCTGCGCCAGCCGCCGTCGAGCAGATCGAAGGCCCGGTCGATCACCTGGAGGGGATCGCCGTGGGCGGATACATCGACCGTCCCCTCTACGCGCTGCCCGTCTCGCACGTCTGGGAGCACAACCCCACCGTCACCCTACTCGGCGACGCGGCCCACCTCATGCCGCCGCTCGGCGTCGGCGTCAACCTGGCCATGCTCGATGCCGCCGAACTCGCCCTGGCCCTGGCCCGTCACGAGACGGTCGACGACGCCCTGCGCGCCTATGGGAAGACCATGCTGCCCCGCTCCACCGACATGCAGCGCGCGCTCGACGGCCGGGCCGCCGACCTGCTCTCCGGCGAACCGCATGTCCCCGCCGGCGACCCGCACTGACCCCTGCGCACTCCATCGGCGGCGCCGTGGTGCCGCCCCCGGCGCGGCGGCGGCACCACGGTGTGCTCAGCAGGTGGCGGAGGCCGGGAGCCCGCCGTACTGGTCGCCCTTCAGGTAGACCGCGCTGACGTAGCCCTCGGCGAGGCGTACCCACACGTCGTTGGTGTAGCCGTTGTCCGTGATGCTCTGGCCGTGCGTCCAGCAGGAAGCGCCGCGCGGCTCACCCGCGGTGACGTGTCCCGTGATGCTGTACGAAGTGGCCGGTCCGGAGCGGACGTTGGCGTTCTCGTACGGCGTGACCCCGTACGGCAGCCCCGCGGGTGCCGCCTGGGCGGCCGCTGCCCCGGTCGCGAGCAGTCCCGCGGTGATGATGCCGACACCGGTCGCGGCGAGAGCCCTGGTCCTCATGCCCATGATGGTGTTTCCTTCCCCGTTGGTCGTGAGCGCGGCCACCGGCCGCCTCTCCCCTCTGGACGCGCCGCGGGCCGGTTCGGTTCATCCCGCCGTCCGGCGCGTCACGGCCGGGGTACGGCGAATCCCGCCCCGCGCGGATGCGCGGGGCGGGATCCTCGGCAGGGCGGGCGGTGTGCCCGCAGGAGCGGCGGCCCCGGTCAGGGCGCCTTGTTGTAGACGGCCACGTAGTCGATGTCCATCTGCCCGCCGGACACCGTACTGGCGTTGGGCCCGCCACCGAACGCGCCGGGGAAGCCCCCGCCCATCGCCAGGTCGTAGATGATGAAGAAGGGGTGGTCCACCGCCTTCGTCCACGTGTCGGAGTCGACCTGCGTCGAGTTGATCGTGAAGTAGTTCTGCCCGTCCAGGTACCAGCGGATCTGCTCGGGCGACGTCGACCTGTCGATCTGCACCGCGTACGTGTGGTAGTCCGACTGACAGCCGGGGCAGGCGTGTTCGCCGCTTCCGATGCCGGTGGACTCGTTGCACGGGCCGCCCGGGCTCACCCCGCAGTGGAGGGTGCCGAAGACCGAGCTGCGGCCGTTGACGTCCTCCAGGATGTCGACCTCGCCGGACGTCGGCCAGGTCGTGCCCGTGCGCAGCGGCTGCCCGAGCATCCAGAACGCGGGCCAGTAGCCTGCCCCGTTGTCCGTCGTCACGTCGGGCTGCTTGATCGACGACTGCATCATGACGACACCGCCGGGCGGCGCGCCGAACGAGTCGTCCTGCGTCTCCACCCGGCCCGACGTCCAGCCCGCCCCCGGGTCGCTGCCGGAGTGCAGCGCCTTCAGGACGAGGTGGCCGTTGCCGTCGAGGAAAACGTTGTCGGTCGAGTCGGTCATGGTCTCGATCTCACCGGTGCCGAAGCTGCTGCCGGGACCGGTGTCGTACTTCCACGTGCCGGTGTCGAGACCGCTGCCTGACGCACCGTTGAAGTCGTCGCTCCATGTGGTGGTGAAGCCCGCGGGCGGCGCGGGCACGTCCGCAGGCGCGGCCGCGGCGGCCCGGGTGTCGGCGGGCGCCGCTACGGCGCCGTGCGCGGTGACCGTGAGACCGGCGAGGGTCAGCGCACCGGCCGAGAGCCCTACGAGGGTCCGGCGGAACCTGGACCCGCGTGAGCGGCGGCGTGTTGATGGCCTGGGGATGTCTCCAGGGGCCATGGGTTCTCCTGTTCCGTATGAGCCCGTTGTGGGGGTCTGCCCATACACGGTGTACTGCCGGAGACTCCTTCCATCGCCTCTCCTGACGGGGTGGGGGACCGTGCAGGGCGGGGACTCCGACTGAGAGCGCTCTCTCAGCCAGAGAGTTGTCTACCCCCGCCCCGCAGCGCCGTCAAGGCACCCGCCGAGATCGGGACGGCGGACGCCCCGGACGCCGCCCGCCCATGCCCCCGCGGCGGGCCCGGAGCCGCGGAGCGGTGCCTTCCGCTGACGCCGCGTCGGCCCCCGCGGGGGAGTGGCCGCCGGGCGGTGGGGCAGCAGAGAGGGCATGAACGAGCGAGAGGGGCGCGGGCCGGTCGCACGGGGCGCGCACGAGTGTGCGTTCGTGCTCGGCGGCGGCGGTGCGCTCGGCGCGCAAGAAGTGGGCATGCTCCAGGCCCTGTTCGCCGCCGGCATCACACCCGACCTGGTGGTGGGCACGTCCGTGGGGGCCATCAACGGCGCCGCCGTCGCCGCCGATCCGAGCGCGGGCGCCGTGGAGCGGCTGACCGGGCTGTGGACGGGGCTCGGCCGCGCGGGCGTCTTCTCCGGGTCGCTCGCCGACCGGCTCGCCACGGTCGTACGCAGCGGGGGCACCCACCTCTACTCCGCCGACCCGCTGCGCGAACTCCTCGCCGCCCACCTGCCGGTGGAGCACATCGAGGATCTGGCGCTGCCGTTCCAGTGCGTGGCCGCAGGGATCGAGGGCGCGGCCGAGCACTGGTTCACCGAGGGCCCGCTCGCCGACGCCGTGGTGGCGTCCTGCTCGGTGCCCGGGCTGCTGCCGCCCGCGCGGATCGGCGGGCGGCACTACATCGACGGCGGTCTCGTCAACAGCATCCCCGTGGGCCGGGCCGTCGCGCTCGGCGCGAGGACCGTCTACGTCCTCCAGGTCGGACGGATCGAGGCGCCTCTGCGCCCGCCCCGCTACCCCTGGCAGGTGGCGATGGTCTCCTTCGAGATCGCCCGCAGGCACCGCTTCGCCCGGGACATGGCCGACCTGCCGGGCGACGTCACCGTGCACGTCCTGCCCAGCGGGGCGGCCGCCCGCGAGTGGACCCCGGTCGGCCAACTGCGCCACCGGGACTTCGCGCGGACCGCGGAGCGCATCGAGCGGGCGTACGAGGCATCGGCGCGCTATCTGGAGGAGGCCGCGGCCGGCGCTCCTGCGGCGCGGCGGCCGTGACGACGGCCCGCCGCCTGGCCGCCACGGCGCTGTTCGCGGCCCTCATCCCGGTGACCGCCGCGCTGCTGGTGGCCGCGATGGTGTGCACGGGGCCGGTGTCACTGGTCAGGCGCGGCCACTGGCGCACCGCGCGCATCGGCGCGTTCGCGCTGCTCTACCTGGTGGCCGACGTGACCGGTGTGCTCGTCGCCACCGCACACCGGCTGCGCCGTCAGGACCGCTCGGCGGCCCGCGCCGACGGGTGTGCCGACCCCGCCGCGTACGCCCAACTCGACCGGCTGCTCCGCCTGCTGTACCGAGCGGCGACCCGCGCCTTCGGCCTGCGGCTGCACATCACACCGCCGCTGCCCGTCCCCGCAGCGGCGCGGACGCCGGGCGCGACCGGCTCCGGCGCCCCCGGGCCCGTGCTGGTGCTCGCGCGCCACGCGGGGCCAGGCGACTCGTTCCTCGTCGTGCACAGCCTGCTCGCCGGCGCGGGGCTGCGGCCGCACATCGTGCTCAAGCGGATGCTGCGCCTCGACCCCTGCCTCGACATCCTCCTCAGCCGCATGCCGCACTGCTTCGTACCGGCCGCGCACGGGGCCCGCACGGAGCGGGAGATGGCCGCGCTCGCGGCGCGCATGGGGCCCGGCGACGCGCTGGTCCTCTTCCCCGAGGGCGGCAACTTCACCGCACGCCGCCACCGCGGCGCCATCGGCGCGCTGCGCCGCACCGGCCGCCCCGAGAGGGCGGCGCGCGCCGCCGCGATGCCGCACGTCCTCGCGCCGCACACGGCAGGAGTGCTCGCGGTCCTGCGCGCCGCGCCCACCGCCGACGTGGTGTTCGTGGCACACACCGGGCTCGACTGGATCACCTCCGTACGCACGGGCTGGGCGGCGCTGCCGCTGCGGCGGCGCGTCGAGGCCCACTGGTGGCAGGTCCCCGCCGCGCGGATCCCCGCGGGCGACGAGGCCCGCGGCGACTGGCTGTTCGCCCAGTGGGCCCGGGTGGACGCCTGGATAGCGGAGCATGCCGACGCCGCCTGACCCGGGCGCACCCGGCCGGCGATACACCTGACCGAGGGCAACACCTGGCCGGGGCACACCGGCACCGCATTCAATCACGTGTCCCACCGCGGACACCCACGCCCCGGCAACTCTCATTAAATTAGGAATAAATATTGACACCGTGCGTGCGCGGCCACAGTCTTCTCCTGGCCCGCTCGCCCTCCCCGTGCGGCGGGCCCCCCGAGCCACCCCACTCCACCCGCCTCAACCCCGGGAAGGCACCCATGACTTCATCCCGTGCAGGGACGGCCCGCACCCGCCGGCTCGCCGCCGTGCTCGTCGCGGCCGCGCTCGTCGCGGTGGCCGCGCCCGCCGCCCAGGCGTCCGCCGGGCCGCAGGCCGCGCACCCGCCCAAGGCCGTCGCGGCCACCCCGTACATGGGCTGGAACACGTACTACGGGCTCGGTGCCCCCACCGAGCAGCAGGTCGAGAGCGCCGCCAGATACCTCGTCAAGAGCGGCCTGAGCAAGGCCGGTTACGACATCGTCTGGCTGGACGGCGGCTGGCAGGCCGACACCCCGCGCGACGCCTCCGGGCGGCTCGTGGCCAACCCGGAGCGCTTCCCCTCCGGCATCCCCGCCCTGGTGGACCGGCTGCACCGGCTCGGCCTGCGTGTCGGCATCTACACCGACGCGGGGGACTACGACGGCGGCAAGAGCTGCGGACTCGGCAGCCGCGGCCACTACCGCCAGGACGCGCAGCAGTTCGCCGACTGGCAGGTCGACGCCGTCAAGGCCGACTTCCTGTGCGGCATCTCCGAGAAGCTCGACCCGGCCACCGCCTTCGGCGAGTTCAGCGCCGCGATCGCCGCCACCGGCAGACCCATGCTGCTCAACCTCTGCAACCCGCTCACCGACGACTGGGGGGTGCCGCACACCCCGGCGCAGGACGCCCACAACTCGTACACCTTCGGCCCGCGCCTCGCGACCTCCTGGCGCACCGGCACCGACATCGCCTTCGGCACCCCCACCGCGGGGGAGTGGGCCAACGTCCTGCGCAACATGGACGCCAACGCCCAGCACCCGGAGGCCCAGAGCCCCGGCCACTACGGCGACCCCGACTACCTCATCCCCATGCGCACGTTGCCCGACGGCGCGTACGAGCTGAACCAGGAGGAGTCGACCAGCCAGCTGGTGATGTGGGCCGAGATGGCGTCCCCGCTGGTCATCGGCTCCGATCCGCGCACCCTGACCGAGCCGATGCTCGCGACGCTGACCAACCCCGAGATCCTCGCCGTGGACCAGGACCCGCTGGACATCCAGGGCGTACGGGTCGCCACCGACGCCTCGGGCGACACCTACAGCAAGGTCCTCAGCGGGACCGGCAAGCGCGCCGTCGTCCTGCTCAACCGCTCCGACACCGCGCAGCGGCGCACCGTCGACTTCGCCGACGCCGGGCTCGGCGGCCGGGTCGCCGTCAGGGACCTGCGGGCCCGCGTGGACCGCGGCACGCACACCGGCTCGTACACCGTCACGGTACCCGCCCACGGCACCGCCTTCCTCAAGCTCTCCGGCACGGACGCCGCGCCCGGCACGGCCCTCGGCACCACATCGTCCGACGACCCCGCGCTCGTCGCGGACGGCTCGCGCCTGACGGCCTTCACCCGGGCACGGGACGGGTCGCTGCGCGCGCAGGAGGGCCGGGACGGCGCCTGGCACGGCAGGGCCACCGACCTGGGCGGTCCCACCCGCGGCCGGATCAGCGGCGCCCCCGCGGCCTACGGCTCGGCCGGCGGCCGGATCGACGTGTTCGTGCGCGGCACCGACGACGCCGCCTACCGCAGGACGTACGACGGGCGCCGCTGGGGCCGGTGGGAGCGGCTCGGCGGCCGGCTCGCGAGCGCGCCGTCCGTCGCCTACCGCGGGCCGGGGGACTGGACGCTGTTCGCCGCGGAGCCCGACGGGGGAGTGCTCTCCCTCGGCCCTGACGGCACGCACTCCGTGGGCGCCCCCGCGGGCCTTGGCGTCACCGGCCGCCCCGCGGCCGCGGCCGACTCCGCAGGCCGCCTCCACGTCGCGGTGCGCACCGGCGACGACGCCGTCTGGGAGCGGGTGCGGGACGCGTCGGGCACCTGGTCCGCCTGGTCCTCCCTCGGCGGCACGGTCGGCGGTGCCCCCACCCTCGTCGCCACCGGCGACACCGTCCGCCTCTACGCGCGGGCAGCCGACTACACGCTCTGGAAGCGCACCTACACCGCCACGGGCGGCGGCGCCTGGAGCGACTGGTCGAAGAACACCGCCTGGCCGAGCGGCGCCCTCGACGGGGCGCTCGGCGCGGCCGCGGGACCCGGCGGCAAGGTGTTCGCCGCGTACCGCTCCGTCGCCGGACGCGTCCGGGAAACGACGCTCTGACCCGATTCTCCGCCACCGTCGAGAAATAAATTCGTAATTAATATTGACGGTGGCGCTCCGTTCCGACAGCCTGTTCCAGCCGAACGCGGGGGCCCGCGGCCACGGGCGCGGGCCCCCGTCCGTGGGTACCGAAGGAGTCCACCCATGATCGCCACACCGCCAAGCCGCCGCAGGTTCCTCGCCTCAGCGGGCGCGGCCTCAGCCGCCGCCCTGCTGAGCGGATGCGTCACGTCGACCAGCTCCCCCTCGGCCAAGGGCGCGTCGGGCGGCCCGGTGACGCTCCAGTCGAACCTGTCGTCGCCGCAGGCCAAGGCGGCGATGCAGAAGCTCGTCGACGCCTTCGACAAGCGCGGCGGCGCGAAGGCGTCCCTCAACACCGTCGCCTCCGAGACCTTCCGCACCCAGCTGCCGACGTACCTCACCTCCGCCAACCCGCCGGACGTCCTCACCTGGTACCCGGGCTCCGTCGCCGACTCCTACGCCAAGCAGAACCTGCTGCTCGACGTGAGCGACCTGTGGACCGGCGGCGACCTCGCCACCTACTCCGACGCCCAGAAGAAGCTCTGCACGGACTCCGCGGGCAAGCAGGTCTTCGTGCCGGCCTCCTACTACTGGTGGGGCGTGTTCTACCGCAAGTCCCACTTCGCCAAGTGGGGTGTCGAGGAGCCCAGGACCTGGGACGAGTTCCTCGACCTGTGCGACAAGCTCAAGGCGAAGAAGGTCGCCCCCATCGGCCTCGGCGCGGGCAACGGCACCACCTGGGTGGCCTCCTCCTGGTTCGACTACCTCGACATCCGCATCAACGGCGCCCAGTACCACCGCGACCTCCTCGCGGGTAAGCACCGCTTCGACGACCCCGAGGTCCGCCGCGTCTTCGACCGGTGGAGCGAGGCCCTGCCGTACTTCGACCCCAACGGCACCGCCCTCGCCTTCCAGGACGCCACCACCGCCCTCCTCCAGGGCCGTACGGGCATGATGCTGATCGGCACGTTCTTCGCCGACGCCGCACCCGAGGACGCCCTCGACGACATCGACTTCTTCCGCTTCCCGATCATCGACCCCAAGGTCCCGGCCGCCGAAGAGGGCCCCACCGACGGGTACTTCGCCAGCGCCCGCACCCGCCGCAAGAACGAGGTGAAGGAACTCATGCGCTACATGGCGACCGTCGAGGCGCAGGAGACCTACCTCAAGGGCTCGTCGGGCACCGCGATACCCGTCAACCCCAAGGCCAAGGACAGCGGGACACCCCTGGTGAAGAAGGGCCGCGCGCTCATCGAGAACGCCTCCGACATCACCCAGTTCTTCAACCGCGACTCCAGCGACGCGCTCCAGCCCTCCGCCGACACCGCGCTCACCCACTTCCTGTCCAAGCCCAAGGACGTCGGGAGCATCCTCACCACCTGGCAGCGCGACGCCCAGAAGATCTGGAACCAGTGACATGGCGCTCCTGACCGCACCGGCCCGCCGCAGGCGCGCCACCAGGGTGCCGCCCGTCGTCCTCGCCTTCGTCCTGATCCCGCTGCTCGCCGAGGCGTTCTGGGTGTTCTGGCCCGCGATCCAGGGCTTCTACCTCTCCCTCACCGACTGGAACGGCGTCGCCCCCGCGAAGTTCGTCGGACTCGGCAACTTCCGCGAGATGTTCGGCGACAGCGTCTTCCGCACCGCGCTCCTCGACACCGTGCTGTGGCTCGTCCTGTTCGGCGGCCTGTCCGTCGTCCTGGGCCTCGGCGCCGCGCTCCTGCTCCAACAGGAGCGCAGGGGCGTCGGGTTCTACCGCGCCGCGCTGTTCCTGCCCGTCGTCTTCTCGCTCGTCGCCACCGCCCTCGTCTGGCAGGCGATGTACCAGCCCGACGGGCTCATCGACAAGACGCTCGGCGGCCTCGGCCTCGGCAGCTGGACCCACCCCTGGCTCGCCGACCAGAACACCGCCCTGTACGCCGTCATCGTGCCCGCCCTGTGGCGCGAGATCGGCTACGTGATGGTGCTCTACCTCGCCGGGCTCAAGGGCATCGACCCCGCCCTGTACGAGGCGGCCAAGGTCGACGGGGCCAACCGCAGGCAGCTTTTCCGGCACATCACACTGCCCCAGCTCAGCAGCGTCAACGCCGTCGTCGTCTCCGTCGTCGTCATCGACTCGCTGCGCTCCTTCGACGTGGTGTGGGCGCTCACCCGCGGCGGCCCGTACCACTCCTCGGAACTCCTGAGCACCTACATGTACTCCACGGCCTTCCAGTCGCTGCGGCTCGGCTACGGCTCCGCGCTCGCCGTGGTGATCTTCATCCTGGCGTTCGGAGTCATCGTCTCCTACCTCGTCCGCGCCTTCCGGGAGGCCGACTGATGACCGTCACCCACCCCCAGGCGCCCCCGGCCCACAAGCCGGCGGCCCCGCCCGGCAGGGCGGCGCGCCGCGACCCGGCGGCCCGCCGCCGCGCCGCGACCGCGGGCTTCCACACCGGCGCCGTGCTGCTGTCCGCGCTGTGGCTGCTGCCCGTCGCGCTCGTCCTCGTCACCGCCACCCGCTCGTTCGACGACATCGCGGGCAACGGCCTCGGCGCCCTGCCGCGCTCCTTCACCCTGGACGGCTTCGCCCAGGCATGGACGGACGGCGGCCAGGCGAGGGCCCTGCTCAACAGCGTCCTCGTCACCGTGCCCGCCGTCCTGCTCTCGCTGCTGCTCGCCTCCATGGCCGCCTTCGCCCTCAGCCGCTACGACCTGCCGCTGCGCCGCACCGTGCTGCTCGTGATGCTCGCAGGCAACCTGCTGCCCCCGCAGATCCTCCTCGTCCCGGTCTCCAAGCTCACCGAGATGCTCGGCCTGTACGACAGCCTGTACGCCGTCATCGGCGTCCAGGTCGGCTTCGGCGTCGGCTTCTACGTCTTCGTCCTGCACGGCTTCATGCGGTCCATTCCCGCCGAGATCCAGCAGGCCGCCGTCATCGACGGCGCCGGCCCCTGGACGATCTACCGCCGGATCGTCCTCCCGCTGGCCAAGCCCGCGCTCGCCGCGCTCTGCGCCCTGTCGTTCACCTGGATCTTCAACGACCTGCTGTGGTCGATCACCGTGCTGCGCACCGACAGCAGGATGCCCATCACAGCCTCCCTCATCGGCCTCCAGGGCCAGTACGTGTCGGACTGGAACGTCATCGCGGCCGGGTCGGTCATCGCCGCCGCCCCCACCGTGCTCGTGTTCCTGCGGTTCCAGCGCCACTTCGTGGCAGGACTCAACCTCGGAGCGGTCAAGTGACATCGCACGGCCCCTGGACCCTGCGCACCGGCACCACCGTGTACGCGGTCCGCCTCTCGCCCGACGGCCCCTGGCCCGAGCTCGCCGCCTGGGGGCCCGACGGCACCGAGACCGGCCCCTCCCCGCTCGACTGGTCGCACCGCACCCACTTCATCACCCCGGCCGACGCCGCACCCGCCGAGTACATCCCCTACGGACAGCGGCCGTTCACCGGCGCGGACCTCGTCGTCTGCCGCCCGGGGGAGGAGCGCGGCACCTGGTGGACCTTCACCGGAGCCGAGCAGGACGAGGACGGCGGCGGCGCCCAGACGCTGCGGCTCACCTTCACCGACGCACACCTCGGTCTCGCCACCGCCCTGGTCTACGAGACAGTGCCGGGCACCGACGTCGTACGGCGCCGCACCGAACACACCAACACCGGGGGAGAGCCCCTGCGGCTCGAACGGTTCGACTCGGGCGCCGTGACCGTGCCCGTCACCCGCGCCGCCCGCCTCACCTGCCTCACCGGGCAGTGGTCCCGCGAATTCCAGCTCACCCAGGTCGAGCTGGAGCGCGGCCGGTTCGAGATCGGCAGCACCCAGGGCGTACCGGGCCACGCCTACGCGCCGTGGCTCGCCGTGCAGGACGCCGCCGAGCCCGCGGAAGGACCCGCCACCCCCACCTACGGCATCGCCCTCGCCTGGCCGGGCAACTGGCACATCACCGCGGACGCCGAACCCGGCGGCACCGTGCGCGTCAGGGCAGGACGGCTCCCGCACGAGGGCGCCGTGCTCCTCGACCCCGGCGCCACCCTCACCGCCCCCTGGCTCGCCTGCGCGTTCAGCCCCGAAGGGCTCGACGGCCTCGCCCGCGTCTGGCACCACTACGAACGCCGCCTCGCCGGAGAGCGGCTGCACCGCCCCCGCAAGGTCCTCTACAACTCCTGGGAGGCGACAGGATTCGCCGTCGACGCCGCCACCCAGCTCGACCTCGCCCGCACCGCCGCCGGCCTCGGCGCCGAACTCTTCGTCGTGGACGACGGCTGGTTCCCCGGCCGCGACGACGACACCGGCGGACTCGGCGACTGGACCCCAGAACCCACCGCATTCCCCTGCGGGTTCGACGCCTTCATCCGCGAAGTACGCGCCCTCGGCATGGACTTCGGACTCTGGGTGGAACCCGAGGCGATCAGCCCGCGCTCCGCCCTCTACGCCCGGCACCCCGAGTGGGCCTACCGGATCGAAGGCCGCCCCGCCACCCTCGTACGCAACCAGCTGCTGCTCGACCTCGGCCGCCCCGACGTGCAGGAGTTCGTCCTCGCCACCCTCGACCGGCTCCTCGGCGACCACGACATCGCCTACCTCAAGTGGGACATGAACCGGCCGCCGACCGAGCGCGGCAGGCCGGGCGGCGGGCCCCCGGAGACCCAGGACCTCGACGCCGCGCACGTCGCCGGATACCTCCGTGTCCTCGACCACCTGCGCACCCGCCACCCCTCGGTCACCGTGGAGGGCTGCGCGGGCGGTGGCGCCCGCATCGAACACGCCACCCTCGCACGGACCGACGTGGTGTGGCCGAGCGACAACACCGCGCCGCTCGACCGGCTCGCCATCCAGCACGGCTACCTGCACGCCCACGCGCCGCACACCATGAGCTCCTGGGTCACCGACGCGCCCGGCGTCTTCGACCCCAGGCCGCGCTCCCTCGCCTTCCGCTTCGTCACCGCGGCGGCCGGCGTCCTCGGCATCGGCGCCGACCTCAGGCGCTGGAGCCCGCAGCAGCGCGCCGAGGCCGCCGAGTGGATCGCCCGCTACAAGGAGGTCCGCGACACCGTCCACCACGGCGAGGTGCGCACACTCGGCGGACCCGCCGACGCCACCTGCGGCGTCCAGTACGAGCACCCCGGCGGCGGCCGCGTCGTCGTCACGGCCTGGAACACCGGGCCGCTCGACGGCGCGCCCCTCGTCCCCGGGCGGGCCGCCCGGCTGCGCCTGCGCGGCCTCGACCCGGCCGCGCGCTACCGCGACGCACGCACAGGCGCCGCCTACAGCGGCGCCCATCTCACCCACGCGGGACTGCCGTTCGCCTGGACCGGCGCGTACGACGCCGACCTCGTCGTACTGGACAAGGCGGTGGCACCGTGACCCCGGCGGGCGCGCCCGCGCCCCGCCTCGCAGCCGACCCCGAGGAGACGACCCGCCCCATGCACCCCGCAGCACGCTTCACCGACCGGGTCGCCGTCGTCACCGGCGCCGCCTCCGGCATCGGCGCGGCCACCGCGCGCAGACTCGCCGCCGAGGGAGCCGCGGTCGTCCTCGTGGACGTCGCCGAGGAGCGCGGCGCGCACACCGCGGACTCCATCCACGCCGAGGGCGGACGCGCCCTGTTCGCCGCCGCCGACGTCTCCGACCCGGCAGCCTGGGGGCGCGTCGCGGCCGCCGCGCACACCTTCGGCCCCGTCGGCGTCCTCGTCAGCAACGCCTACACCGTCGACGTGGCCCCCGCGGGCGAGATGAGCATCGAGTCCTGGCAGCGCCAGCTCTCCGTCAACCTGACCGGCGGCTTCCTCGGCTTCCGCACCCTCCTGCCCGACCTGCGCGCCCAGCACGGAGCGGTCGTGCTGACCTCCTCCGTCCACGCCCACAAGGGCATCCCGGGCCACCCCGCCTACGCCGCCTCCAAGGGCGCCCTGCTCTCCCTGAGCGGGCAGCTCGCCGTCGAGTACGGCCCCGACGTCCGCGTCAACGCCGTACTGCCCGGGCCCATCCTCACCGCGGCCTGGGACCGGGTCCCCGAGGAGGACCGCGCCCGCAGCGTCGCGGAGACCGCGGCGGGCCGCTTCGGCACCCCCGACGAGGTCGCCGCGGCCATCGCGTTCCTCGCCGCCGACGAGGCCGGGTACGTCACCGGGGCGAGCCTCCTCGTCGACGGCGGCTGGAGCGTCGTCAAGGCATCGGCCTGAACGGGCCCCCGGCGTACGCGCGCCCGGGCGCGCGAGAGCCTGGGACGAGACAGCGGTGGCCCGCCACCCGCCGGTCGACCGCCGGCCCCGCGGACCCACCACCACGAGCAGCAGAAAGGCAGAGAGCGACATGACGCCATACGCGCGCCGCGGAGTGCACGGGCAGACCGTGGAGACACTCGCGCGGCGGGTCCTGAGCGGAGAGCTGCCCGAGGGGTCGGTACTCGACCTCGGGGCGCTGCGGGACGAACTGGACGTCAGTCTGACCGCCCTGCGCGAATCCCTGAAGGTCCTCGCCGCCAAGGGCATGGTCGACGCCCGGCAGAAACGCGGCACGTACATCACCGCGCGCTCCGACTGGAACCTCCTCGACGCGGACGTGCTGCGCTGGCAGTTCGCCGGCTCCACCGACGCGGGCGCCGACCTCGCACTGCTGCGCAACCTCGGCGAGGTCCGCGGCATCGTCGAGCCCGCCGCCGCCCGCCTGGCCGCCGCCCGGCGCGACGACACCGACCTCGCCGCGCTCGACGCGGCCATCGATGCCATGGCGGCGGAGAGCGGCGGCCGCCCGGCCGCCGCCGTCGAGGCCGACCTCTCCTTCCACCGCGCCCTGCTGCGGGCCACCCACAACGAACTCCTCGAACGCATGGAGATGGTCATCGAGTCCGGCCTCGCCCACCGCGACGAGATCGTCCACTCCTCGCCGCACGGGGAGGACCCGGTCCCCAGCCACCGCGCCGTGCTCGACGCCGTGCGCGACGGCGAAGGCGACCGCGCGGAACACGCCATGCGCGCCCTGCTCGAACAGGCCCTGCGGGACCTCCACAAGGTCCACCGCGACGCGGCCGCCCCCACGAAACCCCCGAAGAAGGGTGACGAGACCCGGTGAAGATCGTCCGAATCGAGACGTTCCTCGTACCGCCCCGCTGGCTGTTCTGCCGGGTCGAGACGGACGAAGGACTCGTCGGCTGGGGCGAACCCGTCGTCGAGGGCAGGGCCGAGGTCGTACGCTCCGCCGTCGACGTCCTGGCCGAACACCTCCTCGGGCAGGACCCGCTGCGCATCGAGGACCACTGGCAGGTGATGACCAAGGGCGGCTTCTACCGCGGCGGCCCCGTCCTGTCCAGCGCCGTCGCCGGGCTCGACCAGGCCCTGTGGGACATCGCGGGCAAGGCGTACGAGGCACCCGTCCACGCCCTGCTCGGCGGGCCCGTGCGCGACCGCGTACGCGTCTACGCCTGGGTCGGCGGCGACGACCCCTCCCGCATCCGCGAAGAGGTCACCGCGCAGGTCGAGGCGGGCTTCACCGCCGTCAAGATGAACGCGGCCGGCCGCACCCCGCCGATGACCACCCCCGCGCAGACCGCCGGCATCGTCGCGCGGGTCGCCGCGGCCCGCGAGGCGCTCGGCCCCGACCGGGACGTCGCCGTCGACTTCCACGGCCGCTTCACCGTCGCGGGCGCCCGCCGCGTCCTCGGCGAACTCGGCCCGCTCCACCCGCTGTTCGTCGAGGAGCCGCTGCTGCCCGAGCACGGCCACGCCCTGCCCGCCCTCGTCGCGGCGAGCCCCGTCCCCATCGCGACCGGCGAACGCCTCTACGGCAGAGCCGAGTTCCTGCCCGCACTCGCCGCGGGCATCGCGGTCGCCCAGCCCGATCTCTCGCACGCGGGCGGCATCTCCGAGGTGCACCGCATCGCCTCGCTCGCCGACGTGTACGGAGCCCAGCTGGCGCCGCACTGCCCGCTCGGCCCGATCGCGCTGGCCGCCAGCCTCCAAGTGGCCTTCGCCACGCCCAACTTCCTCATCCAGGAGCAGAGCAGGGGCATCCACTACAACAAGGAGGCCGACCTGCTCTCGTACCTCGTCGACACCGAGCCCTTCCGCTTCGAGGACGGGCACGCCCACAGGACCGCGGCGCCCGGACTCGGCGTCACCGTCGACGAGGCGGCCGTGCGCGCGGCCGACCGTACGGGGCACAGCTGGCGCAACCCCGTGTGGCGCCACCCCGACGGATCGTTCGCGGAATGGTGAGGGCCGCACGGCCCGTGGGCCCCCGCGTCACCACCGACCCGGACCACGGCGGGCGCTGGACCTCCCTGACCGCCCACGGCCGCGACTGGCTCTGGCACCGGCAGGAGCCCGCACGCGCCGGAGCACGCCCCGGGGCGCCGTTCGCCGACGCGGGCGGCCTTGAGGAGTGCGTACCGACCGTGCGCGGCCTGCCCGACCACGGCGACGCCTGGAGCAGGGCCTGGCGGCAGGACCCGGACGGCACGCACACGGTGGCATGCCCCGACTTCCACCTCGCCCGGCGCATCCGCACCACCGCGGCCGGGACCGTCGCCGACTACCGGCTCACCGCGCGCCCCGGCTACCGCTTCGTCTGGGCCGCCCACGCCCTGCTCGACCTCTCCGAGCAGGCCCGCGTGGAGCTCCCCGACGGCACGCCCCTGCGGCTCTACCCCGACGAGGGCCCCTGCTGGGTGCGCGGCCACTGGCCCGCGCCCGCAGGGATCCCGCTGGACCGGCTCGGCCCGGCGGACGGGACCGCCGTCGGCGCCGTCGCCGAGACCCACGAGGCGTCCGTCCACGACGGCCCCGACACCCTGACCCTGCGCGTCGAGGCCGAGGGCGTCCCCGTGTCCGTCGCCCTCTGGCGCAACCTCGGCGGCTTCCCCCGCGGCGCCCCCTACCGCTCCGTCGGCGTCGAGCCCATGCTGGGCCGCGTCTTCGACCGCGAGGGGGCCGCACCAGGCGACACCGCCCGCGTGCCGGACACCGGCGAGCTGCGCTGGCGGCTCACCGCCACCGCGACCCGCCGCACGGACCCGGGCCTGTGAGCCCGCGGACCGCGCCCGTGCCGCCGCACCTCCCCCACCCGATCACCCACCGCCGTAAGGACCAGCCCCAGTGGACCTGTTGACCGCGCTGCGCACCCACCGCATCCTCGCCATCGTCCGGGGCGGCGACCCGGACGCCGCGCTCGCCGCGGTGCTCGCCCTCGCCGACGAGGGCGTCCGCCTCATCGAGATCTCCCTGTCGGGCAGCGACGCGCTCGGCGTCCTCGCCCGCGCCCGCGCCGCACTCGGCCCCGGCGCCGCACTCGGCTCTGGCACCGTGCTCACGGCCGACGACGCCCACGCCGCCCACCGCGCGGGGGCCGACTTCGTCGTCACCCCCGGCCTCGGCGACGGCGTCGGCGCCGCCCGCGCCCTCGGCCTGCCCGTGCTCGCCGGTGTGATGACACCCACCGAGATCATCACGGCCCAGCGCCTCGGCGCCGCGGCGCTGAAACTCTTCCCCGCCTCGGAAGCGGGCGGGCCCGGATACCTCAAGGCACTGTCGGGGCCGTTCCCCACCGCGCCGTTCGTGCCCGTCGGGGGAGTGGGCGCCGAGGAGGCCGCCGCGTACCTGGACCGCGGCGCCGCGGCGGTCGGCGTCGGCTCGCCGCTCGTCGGCGACGCCGCGGACGGCGGCAGCACCGACGCGCTGCGCGCCCGCGCCCGTGCCTTCCTCGACGTCGTACGCCCGTACACCCGGGACGCCGGATGACCCCGCGGCCGCCGGCCGGGACCGGGCCCGTCGTCTGCCTGGGCGAGACCATGGCCGCCATGGCCCCTGAACCGGTCGGCGCACTCGAAAGCGCCGGCCTGCTCCGCGTCGACGTCGCGGGCGCCGAGTCCAACGTCGCCGTCTACCTCGCCGACCACGGCATACCCGCGCGCTGGGTCTCCGCGCTCGGCGACGACCCCTTCGGCCGCCTCGTGAAGCGGCACGTCGCCGCAGGCGGCGTCGACGTCAGCGGCGTAAGGACCGACCCGCTGCGCCCCACCGGCCTGCTGTTCAAGGACCCGGGCCCCGACTCGACCCGCGTCCACTACTACCGGGGGGACTCCGCGGCCGCCGCGCTCGGCCCCGGCCTGCTCGCCGACGGCGCCCTCGGCGGCGCACGGCTGCTGCACCTCACCGGCATCACCCCCGCGCTCTCGCCGTCCTGCCGCGCCCTCGTGGAGGCGGCACTGGCCGACGACCGCCCCTGGCCCGTCAGCTTCGACGTCAACCACAGGCCCGCCCTGTGGACCGGCGCGCCCGAGCCGGCCTCCGACGTGCTGCGCACCCTCGCGGACCGCGCCGACCTCGTCTTCGTCGGCCTCGACGAGGCGCGCGCCCTGTGGGGCGCAGGGCTCACCCCGGACGGCGTACGCGCCCTGCTGCCGCGCCCCGGCACCCTCGTCGTCAAGGACGGCGACCGCGCCGCGACCGCCTACACCCCGGACGGCCGCCACACCGTCCGCGCGCCCCGCGTCGACGTCGTCGAACCCGTCGGCGCAGGCGACGCGTTCGCCGCCGGATACCTCGCAGGCGTGCTGCGCGGCGACGGCCCCGTACCCGCCCTGCGCCGCGGCCACCTCACCGCTGCCTCCGCGCTGCGTGTCACCGGGGACCACGGCACCCTGCCGCCGCCCGACACCACCGCACGGCTGCTGGCCGCCGACCCCGCCACCTGGACCGCCCACTGAACCCGGGCCCCCACGCACCATTTCCTTCCGCACGGCATTCCCTGAGGAGGCACCACCATGACCTCTCACGACCCGCTGACGCCGGAACACCGCCCCCGCCCGCCCCACGGCCCCAGCAGGCGCGGCTTCCTCGCCGCCGCCGGGCTCGGTGCCCTCGCCACGGCCGGCCTGCCCGCCTTCACCGCGACGGCCGCCCCGCGCCGCCCCGACGGCGACCCCCGCGTCCCCGAGGACCGCGCCCTGACCCTCTGGTACCGGGAGCCCGCCGACCCCGCCGACATGATCCAGACGGCGCTGCCCGTCGGGAACGGCCGCATCGGCGCCCTCGTCGGCGGCGACCCCGCCGCCGACCTGCTCTACGTCACCGACGGCACGCTCTGGACCGGCGGACTCAACGATACCCTGGACGACGACGGCCAGTTTCCCTACGAGCGCGTCGAGTTCGGCTCCCTCACCCAGCTGGCCCACCTCACGGTCGCCGTCCCCGCCCACACCGCCGACCGGATCACGGACTACCGCCGCACCCTCGACCTCAGCAACGGCCTCGTCACCGCCTCCTACACCCACGACGGCGTGGCCTACCGGCGCGAGGTCTACGCGAGCCACCCCGACAACGTCCTCGTCCTCAGCCTCACCCAGAGCGGCGGCGGCCACTACACCGGCACGGTCGATCTCGCAGGCACCCACGGCGAACACACCGCGGCGGTCACAGGAAGCGGACCAGCGGAAGGCCCCCTCGCCACCTTCGAGGCCGCCTTCGCCAACGGCCTCGCCTACGCGTCGGCCGTCACCGCCACCACCACCCGCGGCACCGTCGCCGTCAGCGGCGGCCGGCTCACCTTCACCGACTGCGCCGACCTCACCGTCGTGTTCTGCGGCGGCACCGACTACGCGCCCGACCCCGCCCACGGCTACCGCGACCCGGCGGCCGACCCCGCAGCCCTCGCCGCCCGCACCGCACGGGCCGCGGCCCGCGTGCCGCACACCGCGCTGCGCGCCACCCATGTCGCCGACCACCGGCGGCTGTTCGACGGCCTCTCCCTCTCGCTCGGCACCTCCGACGCCCGCCTGAGAGCCCTCGACACACCGAGCCGCCTCGCCGCCCGCGCCGCCGACGGCGCCACACCCGACCCCGAACTGGAGGCGGCCTACTACCACTTCGGCCGCTACCTGCTGATCGCCTCCTCCCGCGACAGCGTCCCTGCCGGCCTCCAGGGCCTCTGGCTCGACGGCAACGACCCGGACTGGATGGGCGACTACCACACCGACATCAACATCGAGATGAACTACTGGCTGCCCGACCGGGCGGGTCTGCCCACCGCGTTCGACGCGTTCACCGACTACTGCCTCAGCCAGCTGCCGTCCTGGACCGACGTCACCGCGCGGACCTTCAACGACCCCCGCAACCGCTTCCGCAACTCCACCGGCAAGGTCGCGGGCTGGGCCGTCGCCTTCTCGACCAACATCCACGGCGGCTCCGGCTGGTGGTGGCACCCCGCCGCCAACGCCTGGCTCGCCAACACCCTCTTCGACCACTACGCCTACACCGCCGACACCCGGCACCTCGAACGCATCTACCCCCTCCTCAAGGGCGCCTGCGCGTTCTGGGCCGCACGCCTCGTCACCACCACCGTCGACGACCCCGACGCCCCCGGCGGCCGCCGCGACGTCCTCGTCGACGACAAGGACTGGTCACCCGAGCAGGGCCCCCAGGACGGCATCGGCAACACCTACGCGCAGGAACTCGTGTGGGCCCTGTTCGGCAACTACCTCACCGCCAGCCGCGACCTCGGCCGCGACCGCGCGTACGCCCGGACCGTCGCCGCGCTCCGCGACCGCCTCTACCTCCCGCGCGTCAGCCCCACGACGGGCCGGCTCGAGGAGTGGATGTCGCCCGACGACCTCGGCGAGACCGAACATCGCCATCTCTCCCCGCTCATCGGCCTGTTCCCCGGCGACCGCATCCGGCAGGACGGCACGCCCGAGGACATCCTCACCGGCGTGCGCAACCTCCTCACCGCCCGCGGCATGAACAGCTACGGCTGGGCCAACGCCTGGCGCGCCCTGTGCTGGGCCAGGCTGGGCGAGGGCGAGACCGCCTACCGCCTCGTCACCACCAACCTCCGCCCCTCGACGGACAACAGCAACGGCACCGCCCGGAACCTGTTCGACATCTACCAGGTCGACGCCGACCGCAGCATCTTCCAGATCGACGCCAACTTCGGTACGCCCGCGGCCGTCACCGAGATGCTCGTACGCTCGCGGCCCGGCCGTGTCGACCTGCTGCCCGCCCTCCCGTCGGCATGGGCCGCCGCAGGGCACATCAGCGGCGTCGGCGTGCGGGGCGGCTTCGTCCTCGACCTGGCCTGGCGCGCCGGCCGCGTCACCACGGCCGTGCTGCGCAGCGTCGGCGGCCGCACGACCACCGTCGCCGCCCACGGGCGGACCCGTACGGTGCGCCTCGCGCCCGGCGGCTCCACCACCCTGCACGGCCTCGGCGCCGGGCACTGATCCGGCGCGTCCCGTCCCCGGCGCCCGGCCGGGGACGGGACGCGCCACCGCTCAGGGCTTCACGCCGACCCCGGCGAGACCGTGCAGCGCCGCCCGGTCGAACGGCTCGTCCGGCTCCGTGGGCCGCCAGTGCGGAAGCGACACGATACCCGGCTCCACCAGGTCGAACCCCTGGAAGAACGGCCGTAGTTCGGCCCTGCTGCGCAGCACGAGCGGGGTCGGCGTCCGCGCGTAGACGTCCTGCACCGCCCGCTGCCCCTCCGGCGCGGGACCGTGGTCGAGCGTGGCGTGCGTGAGTACCAGGACACTGCCGGGCGCGAGCGCGTCCCGCAGCGCCGCGATCACCTCGGCCGGCCGGTCGGCGTCGGACAGGAAGTGCACCACGGCGACCAGCAGCAGCGCCACCGGGCGCCCGAAGTCCAGCCGCCGCACCTCCCGGTCGCGCAGCAGCCCGACCGGGTCGCGCAGGTCGGCCGCGGCGACCGCGGCGTACGGGTCGTCCGCGAGGACGGCCCTGCCGTGCGCCACCGCCACCGGATCGTTGTCCACGTACACGACACGCGCCCGCGGCCGCTCGGCCCGCACCACCTCATGGGTGCTTCCGAAGGTCGGGATCCCCGACCCGATGTCCAGGAACTGCGTGATCCCGAGCCCCAGCGCGAACCGCACCGCACGCTGCATCACCGCCCGGTTGGCCCGGGCGATCGCCCGCGCGCCCGGCAGGTGCCGCAGCGCGGCCCGCGCCGCCTCCCGGTCGGCGGCGAAGTTGTGCGAGCCGCCGAGCAGGCAGTCGTAGATGCGGGCCGCGTTGGCCCGGGTGATGTCGACGCCGCGTGGGGCCCGGACGGGTCGGTCGGTCACGGCGGTGTCCCTCCGGGTCGTTCGTCGTGCACGCTGCCACGACCCTACTGACCACCGCCACCCGCGGATACCTGACGGCGGCCCAGGACCGTTGTCCCAGGCCCTGAGCCGCCGCGGTCCCGCCTCAGCCCCGGGTGAGGGCGCGCGCCGCGTTGTACCCCTCGGTCCGCAGGGCCGGGCGGCCGGAGCGCAGCGCGGCCGCCGGCCACGACAGCGTCACCGTTCGCGACTCACCGGGCAGCAGCCACAGGTAGTTGTCGCCGTACAGCGTCGGCAGGACCCGCTCGCCGCTGCGCGCGTCGAGCAGTGAGAGCCGCACCATCGCGGCCACCGCCGCACCCCGGTTGTGCACCGTCGCGGCCACCTCCCTGCGCCCGCCCGCGGCGCGCCGCACCTGCCCGAGCGACGCCGAGACCGTGGCGCGCCCGGCACGGCCGAGCGCCCTCATGTCGGCCGGGTCGCGGTAGCGCCAGTACGTGTTGCGCGACAGCACCGCGCCCCGCGCGTCCTCGAACGTGAGACGCAGCAGGTGCAGGGCGGGCAGCCCGCCGTCCCAGCCCACCGTGAAGGACGGCGCGGTGCCGGCCGCCGCGACGTCCACCGTCCCGGTGTGCGCGGCCCCCAGCGCGCGGCCCGCGAGGTCGTACAGCCGCGCCGTCACCCGCGCGCCCTTCAGTGCGGTCGGCGTGTGATTGACCGCGAGCACCCGCCAGTCCTGCGGGTCCGCCTGCACATGGTGCGGCTCGCACGCCGAACGCGCCCCGTAGTAGGTGCCGTTGACGTCGAAGTCGTAGTCGTACGTCTGCCACACCGTGCTGTGCCACGCGGGGTGCGACATCCACAGCATCAGGCCGCTCGCGTCCTTCCACAGGTGCGCGTTCCACGCCTCGAACATCGCGCGGGTGTTCTCGTAGTTCACGAACTGCGCCTTGCGCGAGAAGTCGTCGAGGCCCGTCGCCGCGCCGAGCCGTGCCTCGATCGCCGCCCGGTAGTTCTGCGGGGCCTGGTTCCCCTTCGTGCTCCAGTCGTGGTGGTACCAGGCGCCCGCGATCGGCCACTCCGGCTCGTCGCCGACCATGGCCCGCGTGCTCTCGGGCGTCGAGACCACCGGCATGCCGATCTCGGTGTGGAAGCCGAAACTGCCGCTGCCGTAGGTCGAAGGCCGGTAGTAGTCGGCGGGCTCGATCCACCCGTACGGGCCGCCGCCGGTGATGATGCCGCCCGCCGAGTTGTTCTGGTACAGGATGCCCGGCGCCTGCGTCTGCACCGCTGTCCGCATGCCGGTGTCGATCGCCGCGGGCGGGTTGCCCTCGTTGGCGCCGCACCACACCACCACGCACGGGTGGATGCGGTAGCGCTTCACGGTGTCGAGCGCGAGGTCGTTGTACGCCTCGTGGTCCGGCGGGTCCATCCCCCACGCGTTCGGGAAGTCGTTCCACACCAGCAGCCCGTGCTCGTCGCAACTGGCGAAGAACTCCTCCCGGTTGCTGGTCGCCACCCAGTTGCGGATCATCGTGAAGTTCATGTCGCGGTGCATGCGCACCGCCGTGTCCGTCCGCTCGGCCGGCATCCTGCGCAGCAGCTCGTCCCAGCCCCAGTTGCCGCCCCGGCAGAAGACCCGCACCCCGTTCACGCTGATCTTCAGCGGGTCCGTGGTGTTGTCGACGGCCCTGGCGTCGGTCCAGGTCTTCCCGTCGTCGGAGGTCTGCACCACGTACGTCTTCGCGTACGCCTGCTCCCACACGACGGCGACCCGGTCGAAGGCGACGGGGGAGCCGAGGTCCACCTGGAGCCACTGGTCGTCCTCGTACGCCGAGGACCAGCGGCTCCCCGCGTCCCCGTCGGTGGCGTTCGACGCCGGGTTCGAGCCGTCGTCGCTCGACGCCGTCGCCTTCCCGTGCAGCGCCAGGTCCTTGCCGGGCGCCGCGCTGTCCACCACCGAGAGGGACCACAGCGAGAAGCCCCAACTCGTCGCGCGCGCACCGCACGACAGCCGCACGTACCGCGCGGTGCGCGCGGGGAAGTCCACCGTCTGCAGGCTCGCGTCGCCGTTGCTGAACGGCAGCGGCACCGCCGAGTTGTCGACCGTCTTCGCGTCGGTCCAGGTCTTCCCGTCGTCGGACGTCTGCACCACGTACGTCTTCGCGTACGCCTGCTCCCACGTCAGGTCCACCCGGTCGAAGGCGACGGACGAGCCCAGGTCGACCTGCACCCACTGGTCGTCGTCGAAGGACGAGGACCACCGCGTGGCCGCGTCGCCGTCCGTCACATGGCCCGGCTCGTGGCCGGACTCGTCCACGGACGACGCGGTCGCCGCCTTGTGCAGCGCCAGGTCGACGGAGGGTGCCGCGGCGTCGAACACCGAGAGCCCCCACAGCGACGAGCCCCATGACGTCGCCCGCGTCAGGCACCGCACCCGCACATGGCGCGCGGTACGGCTGCCCACGTCGACGCTCTGCGTGTACGAGTCGCCGGTCGCGGCGAACGCCAGCGGGACCTCGTACGCGTAGCCGAACTGCCTGATGCCGAACCTGGTCGTGCGCCGGTCGCTCTCCCGCCCGCCGACCTCGGCGGTCAGGGTGAGGTCGTGCAGCGCGGGCTCGCCGTAGCCGTTGGGCCACCACAGGGCGGGGTCGCGCAGCCGCAGCGCGGGGTACGCGTCCGGCGCGAAGACCACGTCCGCGGACCCGCCGGCGGGCACCGCCACCGTGCGGGAGACCCGCACCCGGTCGAACGACGCCGTCACCGTGACCCGGTGGTCCGCCGTGTCGGCGTTGCGCACCGGCACCACCACGGTCACCTCGGCGGTCCTGGTGTCCGGCAGGCCGGGCAGGACGGTGTCGACCCGCGGGTCGCCGATCACGGCGTGGCCGGTGGAGCGCAACCGCACGTGGTTCCAGATGCCGGCGGCCCGGTCGCGCACGGCCGGCATCCAGTCCCAGCCCGAAGCGGCCAGGTAGGTGGGGGAGTTGCGGTTCATGGTGTTCGCGCCGGCGTCCACGAACGAAAGGCCCTCCGGCCCCTTGTCGCCCGGGCTGCCCGGGTGGGGCATGGGGGACACCTGCACGGCGAGCGCCTGCGCGCCGCCGTGGGCGACGAGGCCGGTCACGTCGTGTGCTGCGCGCGCGAACGGATACGTGAGGCCGCCCACGCGGTGGCCGCCCAGCCAGATGTCGGCCGTGTGGTTGACACCGTCGAATTCGAGCCACACATGGCGGCCGGCGCCGGTACGCAGCGACCGGGGCAGGCTGAACTCCCGCCGGTACCACCAGGAGTGGCGCGACAGCGCCTCCGGTATGCGGAGGTTGTTCAGGCCCGCCACCGGATCGGGCAGGTGTCCCTGCTCCACCAGGGTGGCCAGGACCGTGCCGGGCACCGTCGCAGGCAGCCAGGAGCCGGTGTCCACCGAGGGGCGCGACAGCTCTGCGCCCGTGCCGCCCGCCCGGTCGTCCATGGTGAGGGTCCAGCCGGACTCCAGCGGCACGGTGCCGTCGCCCGCGACGGCCAGGGCGGGCGCGTGGTGGCGGTGCGTGCCCCAGTCGGCCCAGCCCTTCGCCTCAGGCCGGTGGCCCGACGTGGTGCCGTACACCTCGAAGCCGCTCAGGCCGAGCGGATTGGCGTTGGAGCGCCTGGTGGCCGTCATCCGCACCCAGCGCGCCGCCACCGGCTCGTCGAGCGCGATGTCCACGACCCCGCCCTTGCCGGACTTCGTCGCGTACACGGTGGTCCAGGACCGGTGGTCGCGCGAGACCTCCACGGTGAACTCGACGGCGCAGCTCGACAGGATCTCCTGCCCGGTGGTGTTCTCCCAGGGGTTCGCGCCGCTCGACGGCGTGAACGGCGGGTCGTCGGCCGTGGCCTCGAAGGTGAGCCGCAGTGACCCGACGCGGCAGACCGCCTGGAGGTCGACGCTGATCCACTGCGGATCGCCGTCGGCGGCCCGCCAGCCGGTGCCCTTGACCCCGACCGCGTTGACGCCGTCCACCGCGAACTCGGCCGGCGTGGCCGCGTAGGCGGTCGAGGAGACCGCGACGGGGCGGGCCCCTGCCAGCTCGCCGCCGCGCCCGGCGCCCGAGGCGGCCAGGGGCGCGGCGGCCGACGCGGTGCCAGGCAGGGCTGCCCCGAGCCCGAATCCGGCCAGCAGAACCGTCCCCGATGCGACGACGGACCTGCGGGAGGGGGTGGGGCGTGATGACAGCGACGACGAAGGCGACGACAACTGCTCTGACATGTGCGGCCCGTTCGATCGGGGGAGTAAGGGGCGGGTTCCGCCTCTCGGCCCGTTGCTATGACAACGTTGCCATAGGCTCTATTTCCGTCCGTCTCCTGTCAAGACCCGCCGCAGAAAGACGCCCAGGGGGCGGATGCCAAGTCCCCGCGGGCGGCACGGCGGCGGCGCCCCTCGGCCGCGCCCGCGCCTTCAACGGCGCCCGTGCCTTCAGCCGCGCTCCCGCCGTCAACGCCGGCCGCCCGCGCTCGGCGCGCGCCCGCCGGGCACGAGCACCGCGCGGGCCCGGACGGTGCGGCGGTGGCACGCGTCCGCCGGCCCCGGGCCCCCAGGCAGCCCACGCAGGCCCGTTCGACGGAAGGCGCCCCCGGCCGGACGGGGCACCGACGCCCCGGCGTGTCCCGTCCAGGCTCAGCCGCCCCGGCGCCCGCCCGTCCCCGCGGCGACCCACGCGTCGAACGTCTCGGTGCCCCGCGGGCCCTCCTCGCGGGGCAGGAGCGCGCCGCCCGCCATGGCGCGCCCCGCGGCGCCCGGTGCGCGGACCTGCAGGACGGGGCGGCGGCCGCCGCGTACGCGCTGGAGCTGCCTGACCATGGCGCCCATCTCGCGGACCTCGGGCCCCGCGAACTCGGGCGCGTACCCGAGGGGATTCCCGAGGGCGAGCCGTACGAGCTCGTCGGCGACCTCGCGCACGGCGACCGGCCTGCACCGCATGCGGGGCGCGAGGACGAGCGGCCCTCCGATGGCCAGCATCTGGGCGGCGAACTCGTGGAACTGCGTCGTCCGCAGGATCGTGTACGGCACAGCGCCGCCGCGCACCAGCTCCTCCTGGCGCCGCTTGCCCGCGTAGTACCCGAGCCCCACCCGGTCGATCCCGACGATGGAGAGCGCCACGTGGTGGGCGACCCCCGCCGCCTCCTCCGCGCGCAGCAGGTGCCCGGTCGCCGCCCCGAAGAACGCCATGGACTTCGACCTGCTCGTGGTCGTCACATTGCTCGCGTCCACGACGCGCGACACGCCGTCGAGCGCTGCGGCCAGGCCCCGGCCTGTGGTCAGGTCCACCCCGGCGGACCTGGAGAGCACTCTCGGCTCGTGCCCGGCGGCGGAGACGGCGGCCACCACGAGCTTGCCCGCCCAGCCGGTCCCGCCGGCGACTGCGATACGCATGACATGTGCCTTTCGGATACGTCGGTCATTCGGCCTCCCGCAAGGGACGACGTACCCGTACGGGATGTGACACGGTGCGGCCGTACGGGTGGCAGGGCCCCGCCGGCCGTCACACTCCGGCGCTCCGCGTCGTCCCACGGGCATGAACGTCTCCGCACGCCGCGTGCTGCTCCTCGTCCTCGCCGCCCTCGGCGGCTGCACCGGCTGCCCGTGCTCGGCCCGTACAACGAGCACCTCGCCAAGGACACCGGCGCGCTCTACCTGGCGCTCGCCGCCCTGAGCTGCTGCGCGGCCCGGTGGGCCGGCGACCGGCGGCCGACCGCGGTGACGGGCCTGGCCTGGCTGGTCTTCAGCGTCCCGCACCTCGTCTCGTCCACCACCTGCGGCTCCTGGACACGTACGGCACGGCCGACCAGGTGCTCAATGTGGTCGTCCTCGGCTTCTTCGCCGCGGCGGCTGCCGCTCTCGCAGTCCCCGGTCCCGCCGAAGCACGGACACGGCCGCGCCCCCGCCGGTGAGGCCCGCGCGGGACGGGCGCGGGCACCGGGCGGGGCGCGGCCGGATCACCTGCGCCGGCCGGTGGGGGCCGGGTCAGCGCATCGCGGCCGACATCTTCGCCGCCCACTGCCACGGCGCGGCCGTGCCGCCCGGGTCGGAGTTGAAGTACTCCCAGCCGGCCACACCGCCGAAGCCGGAGTACTTCCCCGCGAGGGAGGAGACGGTGGCGGTCAGCGTGTCCATGGGCACGTAACCGCTGCCGCAGTTCGCCGCGTTGGTGAGGGTGCCCGCCACCACCTTGGACGCGGGTACGACGCCGTGCTGGATGATCCCGTCGTAGCCGCTGGTGCTGGAGAGGCTGCCCCAGCCGCAGTAGAACTGCGTGTTGAACCAGCTGATCGACGAAGCCCGGTCGCGGTAGAGGGCGTCGTAGCTGAAGCCGGAGAGGTTGCCGCCGCCGTTGAGCGCGGTCGCGACGGGCGCGAGCGTCACGGTGAATCCGGCGCCGAAGTCGGTGTGCAGCTGGTCGATGAGGCGCTCCACGCCGCCCAGGGACATCGACTCCTCGACGTCGAGGTCGACGCCGTCGAGGTGGTGTGTGGTGATGACGTTCTTCAACCTCGGGTAGTACGTGCCGAAGTCGCTGTCGAGCCGCTGGAAGCTGCCCTGCGCCGCGCCGCCGACCATGCCCTCGACGCGCACGCCCTTGGCCTGCATCGCCGCCAGGTCGCTCCACATCTGGTCGAACCTCGCGCTGTCGGGCGAGTCGTCGTTGAGGGCGACGCTGCCGTCGCCGTTGAGGTGGATGGCGCCGACCACGACGTCGGTGACGCCCGTGTTGTTGTCGGTCATCGCGCGCGGCGAGACGTAGGCGCCGCCGTTGAACTGCGTCTGGTAGTAGACGACGACCCGTTTGCTCGCCGCTGCCGCCGCGTGCGGTGCCGCGCCCGCGGGGGCCGCGGCCAGCGGTGCGCCGAGGCCGACGGCGGCCACCAGCGCGAACGTACGGAACAGGCTTCTGATGCGCATCAACCGCTCCTTCGTGGAGCCGCGGTAGCAGGGGACGACCGCGGTTGGGGGGCTCCGCAGGTATGAAAGCGCCGCCCCCGCACACCCCACAAGGCCGCGTGCCCCGCCGGCCCGTGCGGCGCCCTGGTGTTCACCGGGCGCCGCCGGGCGGGCTCAGCAGGCGCCGAGGTCCTGCCAGACGCCCCACTCGCCCGTGGTCCCCGGCTGCTCGCCGGTCGTCCACCACTTGGCCTTCCAGGAATGCCCGCCGTACGACACCGTGTCACCGCCGACGTACACCGCCGACGACTGCCAGGCGGCGGCCTGGCACGATCCGCCGCCGGGCGGAGTGGTGCTGCCGCCACCGCCGTTGAACGGCTCGAAGGTGTGGCTGAACTGCCAGGTGCTCTGGGTCGTGCCCGAGCAGGAGTCGGAGCCGCCCTGGCCGGGGCAGTTGCCGTTGTCCCGCTGGAGCGCCCACAGGGACAGCGTGTTGATGCCCTTGGCGACCGCCCAGTCGTACACGGTGGCGGCGTTGGCCGTGGTGAAGGTCTCCGGGGCGCCGAAGTCGTCGATGCCGGGCATCTCCGTGACGCCGACCATGTTCCACAGCTGCGTGTCGCTCTTGGCCGGGTAGAGCGCGGCCAGTTGGCCGTGCAGGCCCTGGGCCGCCGTCTCGGTGTCCGCGGCCATGTCGTGCGCGGCGTTGTCGTAGTAGTCGAACGTCATCAGGTTCACGACGTCGAGCCGCACACCGTTCGACACGGCGTTCTTGAGGACGGACAGGCCGCTGCCGTCCCCCGCGGTGCCGTCGGTCAGCCCGTGGGTGGTGGTGGGCAGCGTGTAGGAGAACTGCACGGGGCGGCCCGCGGCCGCGGCCCAGTCCTGCACCATCTTCACTGCCTTGTTGCGCCGGTCGATGCCCGCCGCGTTCTTCAGCGAGTTGTCCTCGATGTCGAGGTCGATGCGGCTCACGTCGTAGGTCGTGATGACCTTCTCGTACGCGGCCGCGATCTGCGACACGTCGGTGCAGCTGTCGGCGATCTCGGTGCCGCCGTTGTCCGCCGCGTAGCCGCCGAAGGACGGGATGACGTCGCCGCCGCCCGCCTGGATCGTGTCGATGTCGGAGCCGAAGGCCGACTGGGCGACCGGCATGCCGCTGTCGCCGTTCCAGTACGGCGTGCAGGAGCCGGCGGACGCGGTCTGGAGGAACGCCATCGTCAGGTACTTGTTGCCGGACTGCGCGGCGAGCTGCGCAGGGCTGTCGCCGGTGTACGCCTCGAAGTACGGCGCGAACACGTGCGTGGGCAGGGTCGTGGCCGCCTGGGCGGTGCCGGCGCCGGTCACCGCGAGACCGAGCGCGGCGGCACCGGTGGCGAGGGCGGCGAGAAGAGTGCGGGCGGGTCTGCGAACGGGTCCTGGCATGGACCGTTCTCCCTTCATAAGGGACCGGAAGGGTCAATGGTCTGGACCATTAATCGCCCTCCTGGGCCCCCTGTCAAGAGCCCGCATCGCGACCGGGCCGCCCGACTCCCCGCCCGGGGCCGCCCGCCCGCGGTGCCCGGCCCGCCTCAGGCGGCCGGGGACCAGCCGAGCGCGGGCCCGAGCCGGGTGGCGATGTCGGTGAGGATCTGCACGTAGTCCTCGTGCTCGAAGGTGAAGGGCAGCGCGAACGCCACCTCGTCGACCTCGCGGAACGCGGGCTGCGCGTGGAGCCGTTCGGCGATCTGCTCCGACGTGCCCACCAGGTCGGGCGCGAACAGCATGCGGGCGGGCCCCTGCGGGGCCGCGGTCCGCGGCAGCCGCTCCCGCGCGTACGCCTCGTACCTGGCGCGCTGCCCGGGGCTCGCCGAGTCGGTGGGCACCACGACAAGACCCTGCGAGACCCGCGCCCGCTCGCCCTGCGGGTGGTGCGCGCGGAACTCCCGCACGTGGGAGAGCTGGATCGCCGCGAAGTCCGCGGACTCCTCGGCCCGTACGACGCTGCTCGTCAGAAAGTTCATGCCCTGCTCGCCGGCCCACCGGGCGGAGCGCAGGCTCGCACCGCCGTACCACATGCGCCGCCCGAGCCCGGGGGAGTGCGGCTCCACGCGGTCCGAGTACGACTCGAACCCCTCCGTGCCGCGGAAGTCGGTCACCCGCTCGCCGCGCACCAGGCCGAGCAAGCGCCGCACCCGGCCGTAGCCGAAGTCCTCGGCCTCTGCCGTGTCCGGGTACAGCGCGTGCCGCACGCGGTCGAAGTGCATGGGCGGGCCGACGCTCACCCCCGGGTTGAGCCGGCCGCCCGACAGGATGTCCACGGTCGCCAGGTCCTCCGCGAGCCGCAGTGGGTTCTCCCAGCCCAACGGGATGACGGCGGTGCCCAGTTCGATTCTCGACGTGCGCTGCGTGGCCGCGGCGAGCACGGCCACGGGCGACGAGATGCCGTACTGGAGGTGCCGGTGGCGCACCCACGCGCTGTCGAAGCCGAGACGCTCGCCCAGCTCGATCACACCGAGCGTCGACTCGTGCCCGGCGCGGGGCTCGGCCCCGTCGAACAGGCCGATGGTCAGGAACCCAAGCTTCCGCAGCGGACGCGAGGTCTGTGGCACGGGGGCCTCCACATGTCAGCGGCGTGTTCGCCGTACACCTGTGCTGGCCGTGATTCTGCCAGGTGCCGTACGCCGCCCCGCGGCCGCCCTCCACCCCGTGACCTGGGAAGGGGCCGGGCTCACTGCCCGCGGTGCCGGACCGCGGCGGGCGCGCACGCCCGGTCCCCGGCGTCCGCGCAGGGCAGCGACGACGCACCGTGCACAGCGGCCCCCGGCTCGATCGGCACGCCGTTCGCGCGCAGCACCCCGCGCACGTCCTTGATCAGCGGGAAGACCTCCTGGTTCCAGTCCCCGCCCTGCTCGTCCCACGCCCTCTGCTCGGCCTCGACCGCCATCCGGTCCTGCGCGAACACCCGCTCGGTGAACCGGCGGATCAGCGGCCAGGCGGCGTGCAGCGCCCCCGGCACCCGCGGCTTCTCGATCATCAGCAGGCCGTACGCGTGGTTGGTGCGCTGCTCCGCGTCCTCGGGCACGTACGCCACCCAGAGCGAGAACGCGGGCAGGTCGGCCTTCTCCGGCACCGCCTGGAGCGTCTGGTAGGGGTACTGCGTACGGATCGTGATCACGTCGGGCGACGAGGATCCGCCGATGCCCTCGGCCGACAGCAGCCCGGCGCCGCGGTCCTTGCGGCCCCCGGCCGGGGTGAACAGGTACCGGGCCTCGACGAAGTCGGCCCCGCTCTCGTGGCCGAGCAGCGTCGGCTGGATGCGTCCCAGCACGCTGCGGTGCAGGAACTGGTGGTTCATGTCGAGCAGGTTCTCGTGCATGAACGAGTAGTGGCAGCGCACCGTGCGCGAGAAGGTCATCGTGCGGTGCCGCGGCGAGGCGAACTGCGGCAGGTCGGGCAGCGGGGCCCTCGCCGCCTTCTCCGGGTCGCCCGGGAAGACCCACACCAGCCCGTAGCGCTCCTTCGCGGGGTACGCCCGCACACCGCGCGGCACGTCCTTGACGCCCTTCGGCAGGTAGGGGATCTGCGAGATGCGGCCGTTTCCCCTGTACGCCCAGGCGTGGTAGCAGCAACGCAGCACCTCGCCCTCCACCACGCCCATGCTCAGCGGGACTTGGCGGTGCGCGCACCGGTCCTCCAGCGCGTACACACTGCCGCTGCCGCCCCGGTACAGCGCGATCCGCTCGCCCGCGAAGGACGCGGCGTGCGCCCGGCCGCGCCGCACGCTGCGTGAGGTCGCCACCGGGTACCAGAAGTCGGGCGCGATGCCGATCCGCCGCAGGTCCCCGCCGGTCCGCGCGGCCCGCGTCCGCCGTCCGCCGCGGGCTGCGGACGGCTGGGCCGCGGCCCGGCCCGCCTGCTGTGTCCCGGTCATGCGCTTCTCCCTTGCGGTTCGTCGGTGGGGGAGCGGCCGGCTCCAAACGGAGCGGCGCACCGGCCGTGGCGGCCCCGGGCGCCCGCGCGCACCGGCCTGCTTCTCCCCGCCCGACCCTCCCACCGGGCCGGGCCCGGCACGATCCGGGAGCGTCCTCGCGGGTGACGCCGCCGTGCGGGTGGTTCCTTTACCCACCCGTGGGACGGGAGTCTTGACATGAGCGCGTCCCTCAGCGGAGCATCCTGGGCCAAGCGGTTAGGAAACCTTCCTAACATCCCCCCCACGCTGCGAAAGGCCGTCATGCCCGCACCCCACCGCCGCCCCCTCCTCGCGCTCGGCGCCGCCCTCTGCCCCGCCGCCCTCCTCGTGGCCGCCCCCACCGCCCACGCCGCAGCGGCCTCCTTCCCCGCCCAGTACGCCGCCCCCTACCTCCAGGTCGACGACAACACCGTCAAGGACATGGCGGCCGACCACCAGGCGTCAGGCGTCGACCACTACACGCTCGCCTTCCTCACCTCCCAGTCCGGCTGCACCCTCAACTGGGAGGACGGCGGCGACCCGGTCGGCGCCCACACCGCCGAGATCAACGCGCTGCGCTCCTCCGGCGGCGACGTCGCCCTCTCCTTCGGTGGCGCGGGCAGCAAGGAGCTCGCCCAGACCTGCACCTCGGTCTCCGACCTCACCGCCGCCTACCAGAACGTCGTCGACACCTACGGCGCCACTCGCCTCGACTTCGACATCGAGGGCGGCGCACTCGGCGACAGCGCCGCCAACCAGCGCCGCGACCAGGCGCTCGCCGCCCTCCAGCAGCAGAACCCCGGCGTACAGATCTCCTGGACCGTCGCGGTCGACCCCGACGGCCTCCCGTCCGACGTCACCGGCATGCTCTCCGGAGCCCAGTCGGCGGGCGTCAAGACCACCCTGGTCAACATCATGACCATGGACTTCGGCGACGGTGAGAACGCCCTCCAGGACGCCGAGTCCGGCGCCAACGCCACCGTCGGACAGCTCGGCTCCCTCTACGGCGGCTCGGCCGCCGACAACTGGGCCCGCATGGGCCTGACGCCCATCGCGGGCCAGAACGACGACGACGAGAACTTCAGCCAGTCCGACGCCGCCACCCTCGAAGCCTTCGCAGCCGACAAGGGCGTCCAGGAACTGTCGTTCTGGGAGGTCGACCAGTACGACAAGCCCACGGGCTACGCCTACTCGAAGATCTTCAACAAGATCTGACGGGACACCCGCCCGGGGCGGACACCCGCCCGGGGCGCTGCGGCGCGTCAGCCACGGGCGGCGCGCCGCAGCCGCAGCGGTGCGTACACCGCGAGCGCCGCCGCGAACGCCGCGTAGTACGCCAGGTCCGCTCCGTGCAGGGCCCGCGCCACAGGGCCCTCGTACACCGACGTGTTCATGAACGGCACCGCGGCGCAGAACCCCGCGGCGAACGCCACCGCCGCGGGCCACCACGGCACCCGCACCGTCTCCTCCGTCCCCAGGTCGAGCGGCGCACCCCCGCGGGCCCGCGCCCGCGCCCACCAGTCCACCGACACCACCGCGACGAACCCCGGGATCCAGTACCCCACGAACAGCAGCACGTTCTGGAACCGGGCCGCCGTGTCCGCCGCGTGCATCCACAGCACCAGCGGGAACCCGAGAGCCGCCGCGAGCAGCGCCGCCACCGGTCGCGCGAGGCGCACCCCCGCCGTCTGGAGGGCCAGCGAACCGCTGTAGTCGTTCATCGCGTTGCTGCACAGCGCCGCACACGCCACCGCAAGCAGCCCGAACGCCCCCAGCGCTCCGCCCCCCAGCAGCCGGTCCACCCCGCCCGCCGTCTGGTCCGTGAACACCGAAGCGCCCCACAGCCCCAGCGCCTGCACCGCGGTGAACGACACGCTCACCCCGAGCAGCGTGTACCAGAACATCCGCACGCGGGACGTCTCCCGCGGCAGATAGCGGCTGAAGTCGCTCGCGTACGGCGCCCACGACAGCGAAAGGCTCAGCGCGACCGTGCTCGTCAGCACGAACGCGCCGAACCTGTCGGCGCCGTGCACGTGCGAGACCGCCGCCGGGTGCACCCCGCCGAGCAGTTCCACGGCCAGCAGCGCGAACGCCGCGGCGAGCGCCAGCGTCATCACCTTCTGGAGCCGGTGGATCGCCTCGTACCCCAGCGCCCCGACGAGGCCCTGCCCCGCCATCATCACCAGCACCCCCAGCCAGAACGGCCAGCCGCACAACCGCGCCAGCGCGTCCCCGCCGAACAGGCCGACCAGCGCGTCCCACGCCACCGACGACAGCCACTGCAACACCCCCGGCACCACTACCGCCCTGCCGAAGGCCAGCCGCGCGAGCGGCAGTTGGCCCGCCCCCGTCCTGCTGCCCCAGATGCCGAGCGCCGCGACGGGCACCGCCCCGAGCACCGTCCCGACGACCACCGCCACCAGAGCGGAGGCGAAGTCGAGCCCCAGCACCGCACCGAGGGTCCCGGTGAACACGCCCGTCATCGTCAGGTTCGGCGCGAACCACACACTGAAAAGCCGGGAAGCGCTGCCGTACCTGTTCTCCTCGGGCACCGGCGCGATGCCCCGCGTCTCGATCCGCAGATCGCCCGCCGCCGACGGCATACGCCCGCCGAAGGACCCGGGGCCCCCGGCCGCCCGCTCGGACAGGAACACACGTGAACGCGCCATGGGAGACATCCCTCCGCCAGTACGAGCTGGGTCAGGTTCGACGGGTGTGATCTCAGCCCCGCTGCAGGGCACCCCGTGTCCGGTGGAGTGCCACCCTAACGCCCCGCACGCCGCACCAGACAACCGGCCCTTCCCCACGGCTCACCGCCCGCGCACAGCGCCTCCCCGAGCAGGACGAGGCGCGCCGCCTTGCGCGACACCTCGTGCCCCCTCACGGCACCCGCACCCCACAGTTCGGCGAACCACAAGGGCCTCGGCCACGAGACCGCCCGCAGCCCCGTCGCCGAAGGCCACCGTCCACCTCGGCAGCCGCGACCCGGAGCCCGGCCGCGCCACTCCGAGCGGCCCGCCGCACGGCCGGTCGTCATCGACGTCACGCTTCACCGCGACCGACCTCAACAAATTCCGCGGCACCCAGACCCTCGAAGAGGGCGCACCCCGCGTCGCCCACGGACCGGCCTAGGGTGGGCACATGGCCAGGTACTTCGACGTGCACCCGCAAAACCCCCAGCGGCGCATCATCGGCAGCGTCGCCGACAGCCTCCGCTCCGGCGCCCTCGTGGCGTACCCCACGGACTCCTGCTACGCGCTGGGCAGTCGCCCGGGCAGCCGCGAGGGCATCGACCGCATCCGCTCGATCAGGGCGCTCGACGACCGGCACCACTTCACTCTGGTGTGCCAGAACTTCGCCCAGCTCGGCCAGTTCGTACGGATCGACAACGACGTCTTCCGCGCGGTCAAGGCGGCGACCCCCGGCCGCTACACCTTCATCCTCCCCGCGACCAAGGAGGTCCCGCGCCGCCTCCTGCACCCCAAGAAGCGCACCGTCGGGGTCCGCATCCCCGACCACCCCGTCGCCCAGGCACTCCTCGCCGAGCTCGGCGAACCGCTGCTGTCCAGCACCCTGCTGCTGCCGGGCGAGGAGGAGCCGATGACCCAGGGCTGGGAGATCAAGGACCGCCTCGACCACGCCGTCGACATCGTCCTCGACGCGGGCGACTGCGGTACGGAACCCACCACGGTCGTCGACTTCTCCGAGGGCGCCCCGGCCGTCGTACGCCACGGAGCGGGCGACCCGGCCCCTTTCGAGTGACCCCGCGGCACCCGCAGTGCCCGCTACGCCTCGGCCTCCGCGATCGCCTCCCGCAGCCTGCGGGCGAGCTCCCTGGCGTGCGGCTCGATGAGGAGGGTGACGTGGTCGCCCGGGAGCTCAAGGGCCCGCGGGGGAAGCGTCGCGACGTCCCCCCAACCGCCCGTTGCGGTCTCGCACAGCACGGAGTCCCTTGCGCGGAAGAACGCGACGGAACCGGTGTGCAGGCCCCGGGGCGTGTACCGGCTGCGGCAGATGCGGGCGGCGAGATCGGCGATGCGGCCGACCCGGTGGCCGGGTTCGTCCGGGGTGAACATGCCGCGCTCCCTGGCGAGTCGGGTGACGAACCCGGACCGCAGCCGCGGCGGCACCGCGAGGAGCGTCTCGCGCGCGAGCGGGATGCCCTGGCCGAACCAGGAAGCGAAGCCGCGGCCGAAGAAGACGAGCCCCTCGAACGGATCCTGGATGATGTCGGTGATCTCGTCCCGGAAGAAGGGGGCGGGCGCCAGCGCGTCGACGGCGGCGAGCAGCACCACGCGCTCCCCGCCGCGCTGCAGTTGGAGGGCCATCTCCAGGGCGACCATGGCGCCGACACAGTGGCCGCCCAGGAGATAGGGGCCGCGGGGCTGCACGGCGCGCAGCGACGCGAGGTGGTCGGCCGCCATGTCCTCCACCCGGTCGAAGGGCGGATGGGCACCGTGCAGCCCCCGGGTCTGCAGGGCGTGGAAGGGCCGCTCCCGTCCCAGGTGGCGGGCGAGCGCGTGGAAGTAGTACACATTGCCCTCGCCGTTGGGCAGGAAGAAGAACGGCCGCTTCGTCCCGTGCGGCTGCAGTGTCACCACCGGCTCCTCGCAGAGGCGGCGCGAAGGCGCGCGCAGGCGGCAGCCGAGCGCCTCGACGGTCGGCTCCGCGCGAAACACCTCGTACGCCGGGGCGGGCACCGCGAACCGCGCGGCCGCCGAAGCGAGAACGCGCCGGGCCGCCTCGCGGTCGCCGCCCAGGGCGAAGAAGTCGTCCCGCACCCCGAAGTCCTCCGTCCGCAGCAGATCCGACCAGATCTGCCACAGACCCAGCTCGAAGATGTCGCGGGGACCCACGGGACACCGGGGCGCGTCGTCGTCGCGTACGCGCACCGCGGAGGGCCGGCCCAGGCTCCCGGGTGGCGGACAGCCCCCGCCCGCCGGTGCCGGCATCATGACCGCACCTCCGACGGCGGTTGTACGGGCAGGAGTTCACGGTCCCGCACCCGGCGCTTCTCCAGCGCCGTCAGCGGGCCTGCCGCGGCCTCACGGGCGAGCGTGCCGGCGATGAGGTCCGCCACACGGGACCAGCGGCAGTATCCGTCGATCGCCGCCAGCCGGCGCAGCTGCACGTCCGGCTCCAATGCCCGCCGCAGTGCGGCGGCGGCACGCTCCGTATCGCCGCCGAGGGTGTCCACCAGGACCGGCAGCGGCGAATCCGTGTGCCGGGCACACCTGTCCGCGTACAGGCGCTCCAACTGGAAGGCGTAGAGGGCACGTTCCATGGCCACCTCGGCGGTCACCGGGTCCGTTCCGCCGTCCGGCCCGACCAGCGGGTCCGGCGGCATGAGCAGCGGCGGCACGCCGTTGGCCAGCGCAGCGCCGATGCTGCTGAGGCCGGGACGGCAGAGGAAGACCGTCCGCGGCTTCGCCCGCAGGGCCCGCAGCAGCGTGGTCCAGTGCTCGTTGACCCAGCCCAGCAGTGTGACGTTCGCGCGTGGCCCGGCCGCCAACTCGCCCGCGAGCCACGCCCGGTCCTCGCGGCTCCCGCCCGCGAGGAGGAAGTGCGTCTGCGGTACCCGCGCCGCGAGCGCCAGCACGCCCGCCCAGTGCCTGCGGCTGTGCGCCGAGAAGCCGTTGCCCTGGGACACGAGCGCCACGCTCCGGTCGTCCAGCTCGGAGAACACCGAGCGCAGTGCGGGCCACCGCCGGGCCAGAACGCTCCCGGCCACCCGAGCGGCCTCGTCGGGAGGCAGCGCGCTGGCCCGCCCGAGCGGCGGGACCACCACATAGGGCAGTGCGCCGGACTCCAGTGCGAGCCGCTCGCGCCAGTCGACCGCCTGGTACCAGATCGTGCCGTCCGCCGGCACCCGGGCCATGATGTCCCGGCTCGCGCCCTCGAAGTCGGCCGAGGGGGTGCGCCGCAGGTCGGTCCCCGAAGCGCGCAGGGCGTCCAGCAGCTCCCGCCGCGTGTGGAGGGCAGCGGCAGACGCCTCCAACACCTCGGCCACCGGCCCCCGGGGCCGCGACACCTCCGCCCGCGCGGCCAGCTGGCGCAGCTGGGGGAACTCCTCGAACGCATACCGCACGGTGTGCAGAGCGACGGCCCTGCCCTGTGTGTACTCGGCGAGTTGGTGCAGCATCCAGGTCTCGGGCCGGCAGTCGTTGACGATGGCGGCAGCCCCCAGGGCGACCCGGGCGAGCGGCAGGTTGTCCGCGACCCACAACAGCGCCGCCTCACGGTTGAGGAGCCAGGGACGCGACGGATTGGCCACGTCGTCGGGGGTGATCGTCGCCGTCGCGGAGTCGTCGTAGCGCAGCGGTACGACACGGAGCCGTTCGGGACTCCCGGACGTGCGCTGCGCGTGGAGTGCGTCCTCCCGCCGGGGGACAGCGGCCGTGAAACCGAGCGGGCGGGGGAGCGCGGTGAGGGCGGCGTGCACCGCGGGCACCCAGCCGGTCGTATGGCCGAAGGCCTGTGCCACGTACAGCACGCCCGCGGGCACCGCGTCCGGCGCGCCCGCCGTTCCGTCCGCACCGTGGACGGTGACCCGGAAGCACCCCGCACGGCGCGGATCTGCCCCGGCCGCCCAGACCAGCGGCCGCGCGGGCCCCGCGGGCGGGCAGTGACGCGGCACCAGCAGCGCCAGCCGGGCCGCACGGTCCGACACCACCACCCCGTCAGCCCCGGCGGCCAGCGCGAACACACCGTCACCCGCGGGCAGCGCGGACACCGTGCCGCCGCCCGTGCGTACCACCGGCACCGCGCCGTCACCGGCCGGCAGCGCGCCCACCACGGGCACCTCCCGCCCGCCCACCACGACCCGCGCCGGCTCTCCCGCCCCCGGATACGACACCTCCGCGCGCCCGAGCGACAGCCGCAGACCGCCCCCGTCCAGCACGCGGACAAGCTCCCCGGACGGCGGCGTACACGCGGACACCGGGACCGTGCTCACAGGGTTCCTCCCGCCGCGGCGAGGTCCCTGGCGATCATGTCCTCGTAGGTCTCCGGGCGCCTGATCAGCGTTTCGCGGCCCCCATCGAGGAGGACGATGCCGGGCTGCGGAAAGCAGAAGGAGTTGGAGAAGGGAACCAGATAGGCCCCCGCGTCCATGACCGCCAGCGTGTCGCCGACCCGCAGCAGGGGCAGTTCGACGGCGTCGCGCAGGCGGTCCATCGGACTGCAGGTGGGCCCGTCGAGCACATAGGGGAGAGCGGGCCCCTGCCCCCACCGCCCGGTGTGGAAGATCTCGTGGTACTCGCGGTGCAGGATGTGCGCGATGTTCTCCCCGGCGTCCAGGATCGCGTGCGCGGGCCCCGGGCCCGCCGCGTTCAGGCTGGCGACCCGGCACAGCAGCAGCTGGGTGTCGGCGGTCATGGCCCGTCCGGGTTCGAGCAGCACCCGCGGCGCCGGACGCCCGGCCCGCCCGAAGTGCGCCTCGACCTCCCCGACGAGGACACCGAGATACTCCTCGACGGAAAGCCTGCCGGCGACCTGCTCCCCGACCGGGAGCGTGGAGGCGTCGAGCGGCAGCACAGTGGGCGCGGCCAGACTCCCGCCGAGATCGAGCAGCTCCACGTCGAGGCCGAGCCGCGCGTGGAGCGTGTCGCAGAACTCCAGCACCTCACGGACGAACCGGACCAGCGTGTCCGCGTCCTCGATGGCCGTCCCACGGTGCGCGTGCACCCCGACGACCCGCAGCGAGGCGCACGCCAGAGCCTCCTCGTACGCCGCCAGGGCCCGCCCCCCGGCGATCGGGACACCGAACTTCCCCGACCAGCTGTCCGACGTGGCCACCCGGATCCCCACGGCCGTACGCCTGCCGCGCTCCGCGGCGGCCCGCGCGAGGACCCCGATCTCCTCACGGTGGTTGAGATGGGTGACCAGCAGGTCGCTGTCGACCAGCGTGCGCGCGAAGGCCGGCGTCTTGCCCGGCCCGTTGTAGACGATCCGCGAAGGCTCGACCCCCAGCCTCCGTGCGAGCCACAACTCGTACGGGGAGACGACCTCCGCCCCCACACCGAGCCCCGAGAGCCGCCGCAGCAGCTCCACCACCGGATTGGTCTTGTACGAGTAGAAGACGTCGACCTCCACGGAGCCGCCCGGCGGCACCCGCCGGAAGCGCCGCACGTTCTCCTCGACGGCGGCACCGTCGACGACGAAGAGGGGGCTTCCCCACCGCTCCGCGAGACCGGCCAGCGCCGTCCCCTCCAGGGAGAGCTCGCCTCCCGCACACGCCAGCCCCCACAGCCCCGGCGGAAGCGAACGCGCCACATCACCACCGGCCGACGCGGCCGGCCCCAGCGCCCCGGGCACCACGGCCGCCGGCGCGCCGATCAGCTCGGCCGCCTCCCGGCGTAACGGAGAAGGATGCTGACAGGAATACGAATGGTGCCGAGACATGGGCAACGTCCTTTGCGCAGCTGAGGCCCGCCATCATCCAGCACGAAGACCCCTGCCGGCCGCCGGAACATCGGTTCGACGACCCACCCCGACGAGCCCCCGACGCCCCCGGCCCGGCTCCACGCCTCCGCCGCCCCCCGTCACGTCACGATTCCTGTTACAAATACAACCGTCGCATGAACACAGCAGTCTTGCGGGGTGAAGGGCGGCCGAACGCCCGCCCGACCCCACGACCCCACCACCGAAGGACCTTCATGCGCGCCTCTGCTCCCCGACGCCGTACTCCGCTCGGCCCGGCCGCCGCCGCGACAGCCGCAGCCCTGCTGGCACTGGCCGCGGCGCCCGCCGTCGCCGCCGACACGGAGCCGGACCTCGCAGTCGGAACCATGCAGCCGATCAAGGGAGTTCAGCCGGGCAGCTCCTTCATGGCCCCGGCCACCTTCCTCAACAAGGGCTCGGACGAGGTCACGGACTTCTACGTGCAGTACGCGGTGACGCCCGGCCTGAAGGCCGACGAGACATACAAGAACTGCACCTACTACACGGTCCCGTCCTACGACGAGATGCCGGCGTCGAACGTCGCCTCCTGCCACCTCCAGCAGCCACTGAAACCGGGCGTCGTCTACGGGACGAACGGGCCGCTCTCCCTCAAGGCGCTCGGCAGCGCCTACCACGACGACCTGCGCGTCTCGATCAGCACCGACGAGCCGGACCCGGGCGACGGCGGCTCCTCCGAGCCGGTGCCCGGCACCGGCGCCCCGCTCACACTGGTGGAGCAGCGGCCCGCCACCGACGCCGACCGCCAGAACCACCCCGACCCGTCCGCGCAGGCCGACGTCAGCGCGGAGAACACCGCCGACTTCGCGCTGACCGGCGCCGAGGCCAAGGGCACGGTCGGCGACAAGGCCACCGGGACGGTGAAGTTCGCCAACCTCGGCCCCGCCTGGGTGCGGGGCGCCATCGACACGAGCGTGACCACCGTGGACGTCCGCATCCCCGCCGGCACCTCCGTGGTGAAGGCACACGACTACTGCGACAAGGTCAGCGCCACGCACTACCGCTGCGGTACCTCGCAGTCCTGGGTGAACCCGGACGGCGGCGAAAGCTACCCCTTCGTCCTGCGCATAGACAAGGCCGTCGGCCGCAGCACCGGCACGATCTCCTTCACCGGCGCCGACCGCCCCTTCGACCACAACGCGACCAACGACACCGCCCAGCTCGTCGTCGACACCGGCACCGCGCCGGGCAACGGCACCACAGGCGGTTCCGGTTCGACCGGTGGTTCCGGCTCGGTGGGCTCTGCGGGTGGTTCGGCGGGCGATGCTTCCCAGCTGCGGGGTGGCAGTGTCCTCGCGGCCACC